>JACCYN010000285.1 GCA_013696465.1 Pyrinomonadaceae bacterium | reverse complement strand
CAGGCAAGTCTGTCACGAAATCGGCAAACATCGTGCGGTGATATTCGGTGCGGCTGCAACAATCGCGCATCTCGATTGCATCACGGCGTTCGCCGAAGCCGCACGCGACTTTCAGTATGTCCGTCCTATCGTCGTTAATTCGAGCGAGTTGCGCATCAAAGATAGTTGCCACCCGGTTTTAGAGCGTGTGATAAACGACAAAGCGTTTGTCGCAAACGACGTGGAGTTAGGCGGCCGAAGCGCGCCGCAGATCGCTTTGATCACAGGGCCGAATATGTCCGGTAAATCAACATACATCCGGCAGATCGCGATCACGATCTTAATGGCGCAGGCGGGTTGCTTCGTTCCGGCGAGCGAAGCCACCATCGGACTTTGCGACCGCATCTTTACGCGCACCGGCCTTTATGATCGTTTGGGAAGCGGCGAATCAACTTTCATGACCGAGATGGTTGAAACAGCCGAGATATTGCACCACGCCACACCGCGCTCGCTGATCTTGCTCGATGAACTTGGACGCGGGACTTCCACCTACGACGGTTTGTCGGTTGCGCGCGCCGTGCTTGAGTACATCCACAATCACCCGCAACTTGGATCGAAAACGCTTTTCGCCACGCACTACCACGAACTGACACAGCTTGAAGAATTGCTGCCGCGCCTTAAAAACTTTCACGTCCAGATCATCGAACAGGACGGCGAACTCGTCTTCAAGCACAAGGTTGTGCCGGGCAGTTCCGAGCGCAGTTACGGCGTGTATGCGGCGAAACTCGCCGGACTCCCGCGCCCCGTCGTCCGTCGCGCCGAAAAGCTTTTGACTCATTACGAAGCGGAAGCGAACGAGGGAAAAGACACGAGCGACTTTGCCCAACAAGCGGGTGAGCGGAGATTAAGAAACACGACGGAGACAAAGATCGCGGAGACGCTGCTCGAAGCTGATCTCGATTCGTTGTCGCCTGTGGAAGCGTTAATGAAGTTATACGAGTTGCGGCGTCTGGCGGAAGAAGAAAAGGAAGCAGGCGCACGGTTCGTCCGTCGCGCATAAGTTTAACGCTTAAGCTTAACCCCAAGGGTCGGTGTGAATTTGCACGCGCGAGCGGGGAATCTCATCTTCAACGGCGCGGATCACATTGACTGTTATTTCGTGTGCTTCCTCAAATTTCCTGTCGCGCTCAACCTCAAGGTGAAATTCGATAAACTTTTGCGAACCGGAACTGCGCGTGCGCAGGGCGTGAAATCCGATCACGCCTGTGCCGTGAAACCTCCCGACGACTTGCGCCACCTTCTCATCAATTTCAGTCGGCAGACGCCTGTCCATCAAAACATCGGCCGCTTCGCGTCCAACGCCGACGGCAAACCAGAGAATGTAGACGGACAGCGAGATTGAAATAATCGGATCGGCGAGTTGCCAGTTGGTGGCAGCCGTCAACACGAGCGCAAAGAGCGCGGCGATGTTGGTGTAAACGTCCGAGGCATAGTGCGCAGCTTCAGAGCGCAGCGCGGGAGAATCCGTCAGGCGCGCCGTGCGGCGAAGTTTTGAGACGAGCAGCACGCTTACGCCCGCCGCCACAAGCATCGCTATTGCGCCGAACCATTCCGAGTTAGTCGGTTTGGGTTCGACGATGCGATTGACAGCTTCATAAATAAGATAAGCGGCCGAGAGAGCGATCACCAACGCTTGAAAAAGCCCGGCGAGCGATTCAACTTTTCCGTGCCCGTAGGTGTGTTCATCATCGGGCGGACGGGAGGCGGCGCGAACGGCGAAGAAGTTGAGCGTCGAGGCGAAGATGTCCATTGCCGAATCCAAGAGCGACGCCCAGACGCTGATTGATCCGGTGTACCACCCGGTGAAAACTTTGAGCAGAATCAGAAATGCCGCAACGATGATCGAGAGGCGCGCGGCGGAAGTTTTCGCTTTCGCTTCCGCGAGAGGATTCAAACTGAGTTGCTTTGAGATGCTTGGCGTAGTCATCGCACCTGACGATCTTCAATCAACAACGGAGACGACAAATCTTGCCACTTCAGAATGCGCCCCGGCTGCTGTCGGTTAAAGCGCGTCGGGGCATTCCGAAACTTTCTCGGCGAGGGGCTTACGGACGCGCGAACTCCACGTTACCACCGCGACGCCCGCGAAGATGAGCGCGGCGGCCGCCCATGTGTGCGCGCTCGGCTTTTCGCCGAGAACGAGCGGCGCGAGCGCAAAGGCGATCAGCGGTTGCAGGTAGATGTAAGCCGCAACGGTGCTCGGCGCAACACGTTCGAGCGCCCAAGCGTTCAAATAATACGCGGCGACCGTCGGCACGAGAATAATGTACAGAACCGCCGACCAGACGAAAAGGGAAACATCCTGCAAAGGCGTTTGCGCGAGATAGAAACCGCCGATGGGCAGCGTGGCGACGCTGCCGAAAGCGAACATCCAACTGATCACCGTGAGCGCGCCGTAGCGTTGAACTAAATCTTGTGAGAGCGCGATGTATGCCGCGTAAGCCGCAGCGTTTAAGATCAAAAGAAAATTGCCGAGGCCGGTTCCGCCTTGCAAATCGGCGCGCGTCGGATTAACAAGATAAATAACGCCCGCGATGGCGAGCAGGATGCCCAGAAGTTTGTGGAACGAGAGACGTTCGCGCCCCGCGAACACGCTGACGATCAATGTGAAAACAGGAATCACGGTGCCGAGCAGCGTCGCGTTAATGACAGTCGAAAGCGCGAGTCCTTTGACGAATAGAAACTGATTGAGAACCACGCCGAGCAAGCTGTAGAGCGCGAGTCGCCAGTAGTCGCTACGGCGTTCGATCTTGGCGAGTCGCATCGCCCGTCCGAGGAGGGCGAAGGCGATACCCGCACCGACGACCCGAAACGCAACCAGTCCCGTGCTCGGCAACGAACGCAGAGCGATCTTTCCGATGATCGGCCACGTCCCGAAAATGAGTTGCACGGCGAGCAGCGCGGCGTGCGGGGCGAGAAGGGAATTCGACCGCACCGATTCATTTGAAGTCATCGAGAATTAACTATACTCGCCAATTAACTGTACTCACCCGCCCGCGCGCCCGTGCCTTCGCCCTCGTGCTCCTCAGTGGTGCGAGTTGCGTCTTCAACTCCCGATGCGACGTTTTTGTTTTCCGCCGAACTCTTGTTTCCCGTTTGCGCGGCGGCCTTCGCCTGATCGTTTGCTTCTTGTCGGTCGGTTGATTGACTTTGCGGGTTTGCAGATTCACGCTCGGAGTTTTGTTCTTCCTTCATCTTTTTCTCCTTGTCGCTTCCGCTCAGGTTTAGGCGAGCAGATAAAGCGGATTCTCTAACAGTTTCTTGAATGTTTGCAGAAACTTTGCGCCCGTCGCCCCGTCAACAATGCGATGATCGCAAGACAAAGTGACGCGCATGATTTGCTTGACCACGATCTCTCCGTCACGCACAACCGCCATCGCCTTCGCCTGACCGACGGCCAAGATCGCCGCTTCCGGTGGGTTGATGATCGCCGTAAACTCGTCAATGCCGAACATGCCGAGGTTGCTGATCGAGAACGTCGCGCCCATGTATTCTTCGGGTCGCAACTGTCGGTTGCGGGCGCGCTCGGCGAGTTCGCGCACCTCGCGCGCGATCTGCCCGACGGACTTCTTGTCCGTCCCGCGCACAATCGGCGTGATTAGTCCGCCTTCGAGCGCAACCGCCACGCCGATGTCAACGCCATCGTAATAACGAATCGTTTTATCATTGTATGAAGCGTTGACTTGCGGGTGTTGCGAGAGGGCGGCGGCCGTAACTTTGATGATGAAGTCGTTAATTGAAACTTTGAGTTCCGGGTCGAGGTCGTTAATCGAGCGACGCATTTCCGTCGCTTTGTCCATGTCGATCTCGGTGGTGAGAAAGAAATGCGGCACGGGGCCGAGCGAGGTAGCGAGACGGCGGGCAATCGTGCGCCGCATCTCTGACACGGGGACTTCACGGTAAGCCGCCGCGCCTTGAACCTGCGACTGTTGTGCCGGCGCTTGCGGCGGAGCTTCGACAGGCGAAGGTTGCTGCTGTTGTTGCGCTTGGGGCGATTGACTCTGAGGTTGATTCGCGCCTCCTGCGCTCATCACCGCTTCGATGTCGCGTTTGACGATGCGCCCGCCGGGGCCGCTGCCCCGAAGCGTCTGCAAATTGATGTTCGCTTCAGCCGCCATGCGCGCCGCGAGAGGCGAGATGATCACGCGCCCGTCAGGTGCGCCATCGCCGTTCGTCGGCGGTTGTTGATTAACGGTCGGGGGAGGCGGGGCGGGTAGTTGCCGTCCGCCGGAAGAAGCTTGAACTGCTTCGTCTGAAGATTTACTGCTTCCGTCTTCGCCAGCGTCGCCTGCGAGCGGTTGTTCTTGAATAGTCGCTTGCGTGCGCGCGCCTTCCGGGACGACCGTGGCGAGTTCCTGCTGTGCGCCGTCCTGCCCGGCTTCGACGTTCTCCTCGATGCTCTTTTTATTCTCCGCACCGGTTTTTCCCGACTGCGCGCGGGCGACGATCTCGGAAATGTCTTCGTCCGCTTCGGCGATGACGGCGATCACTTCGCCGAGCGGCACGGTTGAGCCTGCTTCGACGAAAATCTTGCGAAGCACGCCGGAGGCGAGCGCCTGCGCCTCCATCGTCGCTTTGTCCGTATCAATCTCGGCGAGCGGTTCGCCCGCCGAAACCTTGTCGCCCTCTTTTTTAAGCCAGCGCGATAATTGCCCTTCCTCCATCGTCGGAGAAAGCTTCGGCATCACAACTTGAGTGGCCATAAACGCTTCGGGAGTCAGGAGTCAGAATTCAGAAGTCCGTAGAAAAGACTTCTCGTTGAATTATTCCCACTCCTGACTTCTGACTCCTGTCTTCTTAATCTAAATACGCAACTTCGCGCACCGCCGCGACGATCTTCTCAACGTCGGGAAGCGCGAGCTTCTCTAAGTTCTTCGCATACGGCATCGGCGCGTCTGCTCCCGAAATACGACGCACGGGCGCGTCCAGATAATCAAAGGCTTGCTCGGCGATCTGCGCGCTGATCTCGGCTCCGACGCCGCAGAAAGAATGTGATTCTTCGGCGACAACGACGCGGTTTGTTTTCTTCACCGACTCGATGATCGTCTTTATGTCCAAGGGTCTGATCGTGCGCGGGTCAATCACTTCGCACGAGACGCCCATTTTCTCCAACTCTTCGGCCGCTTTGAGCGCGAGCGGAACTGTTAAAGAACGCGCGACGATGGTGGCGTCCGTGCCTTCGCGTTTGATGTCAGCTTGCCCAAGCGGAATCGTAAAATCTTCTTCGTCGGGCACTTCGCCTTTGATCCCGTACATTCTTTCTTGTTCGAGGAAGATCACGGGGTCGTCATCACGGATCGCGCTTTTCAGCAAACCTTTGGCGTCGGCCGGAGTCGAAGGCATCACGACTTTGAGTCCGGGAAAGTGCGCGTACCAAGATTCCATCGCCTGTGAGTGTTGCGATGAGACTTGGTAGGCGGAGCCGTTCGGGCCACGAAAGACTATCGGGATTTTGAATTGCCCGCCGGACATGTAAAGCATCTTGGCGGCCGAGTTGATGATCTGATCGGTGGCGAGAATCGAAAAGTTAAACGTCATAAACTCGATCACGGGACGAAGCCCGGCCATCGCCGCGCCGACTCCGAGACCTGCGAAGCCGAGTTCCGTGATCGGGCTGTCAATCACGCGCTTATCGCCAAACTCTTCCAGCAACCCTTTTGAGACTTTATACGCGCCTTGATAAGCAGCGACCTCCTCACCCATGAGAAAGATGTTTCCGTCGCGTTGCATCTCTTCGCGCATCGCCTGATTCAAAGCTTCACGCATTGTGATGACGGCCATTCAATAAACCTCCGGTTTAGTGAGCAGTGAGCGGTAAGCAGTTAAAAAGATTACGCAAGATGATCTTAAACTCTTTCTTCAAACAGCTTACAGCTTACTGTTCACTGCTCACTGTACTATAGACGTGCGTGTAGAGTTCTTCCGGTGCGGGTTCGGGACTCTGTTCGGCAAACTGCACGGTGCGTTCGACTTCTTCGCGGACGCTTTTCTCGATGTCGGCGAGTTGCGCGTCGGCGATCAGATTCTTTTCTTTCAAGTTCTGTGTGAACAGCTTAACGGGATCGCGCTCTTGATGTTTTTCGATCTCGGCGCGCGTGCGGTAGTTGCCCGGATCAGACATCGAGTGTCCCATGAAGCGGTAGGTGCGGATTTCGAGCAAGCTGGGCAGACTACTTTCGCGCGCGCGCTTGACTGCGCGACCGACGGCATCGCGCACAGCGAGCACGTCCATGCCGTCAACAAACTCTGAAGCGATGTCGTAAGCGCAAGCCTTCTGCGAAACGTCTTGCAGAGACATCGCGCGCTCCAGCGACGTGCCCATGCCGTACTGATTGTTTTCGCAGACGTAGATGCAGGGAAGCTTCCAGAGTTGCGCCATGTTAAGGGATTCGTGAAACGCGCCTTGATTAACGGCTGCTTCGCCGAAGAAACAGAGCGTAACTTGATCCGTGCCCTTGTATTTCGTCGCAAAGGCGACGCCCGTAGCGAGCGGAATCTGCCCGCCGACAATGCCGTGACCGCCAAGGAAATTTATGTCCCCGTCGAAGAGGTGCATTGAGCCGCCTTTACCGGCTGAGCAGCCACCGGCTTTGCCGTAGAGTTCTGCCATCACCTCTTCCGCCGACATGCCCTTGGCGATGGCGTGTCCGTGATCGCGGTAACTCGTCAGCAGGTAATCGTCCGGACGAAGGGCGGCCATTGCGCCGACCGCAACCGCTTCCTGCCCGATGTAGAGATGACAGAAGCCGCCGATTTTGCCGAGGCTATAGCCTTCCGCCGACTTTTCTTCAAAGCGGCGAATGAGGATCATCTGGCGGAGCATCCCGATAAGCGTTTCGCGCTCCGTGTCTTCGATGCGTTCCTGCTGCTCGCTTTTGCGCTGTTCGTGCTCTTGTTTTAAGGCGATTGGATCAATCGCGTCCGTCACTTCAGCCTGTCCATTGAAGTTGCTGTTCGGCGGCGGCGGCTCATCCTTGCCGCGCGGTCGCATCGGTATAACTTTCAGTTCGCTCATGCTCTTAAAGATTAACTGCACGAAGCCGTCCGTCTTCGTCTGTAAGCGGTCACATCTGAAGATTAAGGGCTGCGTGCGTTTTGGTTGTTACTCGGTAACGCAAATTTTGTTCGCGATGGATTATACGCGAGGTGCGCGCCTGCTGGCAAAAGAGGTCAGGTAAGCCGAAAGAATGATGGCGCGCCTTTGAACATTGTGTCTAAAGGCGCGCCATCGAATTAAGAGTTTGCGAAAGAATTTAGCGGAAGGCGTCTATTGATGTTACGGGGTTGGCGGCGGCGATTGAGGGCGCGAGTTTGCGCGTGTGTTTGTTGCGCTGCATCTGGCGGTCGGCGGCGGTTAAAAGTTCTTCAGTCGTTTCGCCGTCAAGTGGAAAACACGCGATGCCGATGCTGACTCCCACTCCCATCGTGCGCCCGGACCGCACCGTGAATTTGTGGTTCTCAATTGCGGAGCGAATGCGTTCGGCCGCCACTTGCGCGACGTCCGATGAAGCCATCGGCATGATGGCCACAAACTCGTCGCCCGCGTAGCGTGCGAGAACGTCCATCTGCCTTAACTGCCGTTTGACGATCCCGGCGACGCCAGCGAGCAGACGGTCGCCGATGCCGTGCCCGTGTGCGTCGTTAATTCCTTTGAAGTCGTCAATGTCCAAACTAAGCACGGCGAGCGGCTCACGATTGAGCCGCTGGCATTCGGCGATGCGCTGTTCGAGCGACATGCGGAATGAGCGGGCGTTCGGCAAGTCGGTGAGCGGATCGGTTAAGGCGCTCTCCTTCGTGCGCTCGTAAGTCAAAGCGTTGTTGAGCGCCACGGCCGCGTGCTGCGCGACGGATTCGAGCAGGCGCACGTGCTCGGTAGAATACGAGGCGCGATTGGCGGAGTAGAGCGTAATTGCGCCGAAGGCTCCGTCTTCGCGGATGACGGGCGAAACGAGCACGCCACGAATCGTGCTTGCGACTTCTTCTGGGACATCAATAAGGTCGAGTTCCGGCGGCGTGTTGCACATCGAGCGCGCGTTGGCAACCACCCAACCCGTAATGCCCTCGCCGATTGTGACGCGGCGACGGGCGAAGGTTTCCGCGTGTAAGCCTTCGGCATGCACCGCGTGGGCTTTGCCTGATTGCTCGTCAACAAGGTAGATGACGCATGTCGTGAAGGGAACAATCGCTTTCAGTTTGCTTGAGATGAGCGTCACGGTATCCCGCAA
The DNA here is from genome assembly GCA_013696465.1 of Pyrinomonadaceae bacterium. Classification (GTDB taxonomy): domain Bacteria; phylum Acidobacteriota; class Blastocatellia; order Pyrinomonadales; family Pyrinomonadaceae; genus JACCYN01. Next base: position 11,042 of record JACCYN010000285.1, on the reverse strand, counting down.
ATTAAGCGAAGCGCCGATGGTTTGCGCGATCTCGTGGAGAGCGTAAACCTCGCGTTGCGCTTCGGCGATAGAGCGAAAACCCGTTTCGTCGTTCGCCGCACCTAAGATTTCAGAAGCCACCCCTGCGTCCGGCTCGGCATCCGCCATCTCGATTATTTCCTGCGAGGCGACCTGCTCTTGGATGTCGTGCGCGGCGATCAAACTGTCAAACTTTTCGATGTGTTCGATGAATGTCTCCACCACGCGAGCGTCGAACGAACTACCCGCCATGCGGCGCAGTAGCACCAGCGATTCGTCGCGCTTCATCCCCTTGCGGTACGGGCGGTCGCAGCGCGTCGCGTCGTAGAAATCAACGACGGCGATGATGCGGGCGACGACCGGAATCTCTTTGCCTCGCAAACCTTTCGGGTATCCCGTGCCGTCCCACTTCTCGTGGTGGTAGCGCACGATGTCTTCGACCGGGTAAGGGAAGTTGACGCGCTTGATGATGTCTCCGCCGACGTTCGTGTGAATCTTCATCTTCTCAAACTCGGCGGCCGTCAGCTTGCTCGGTTTGTTGAGAATGTATTCGGGGACGGCGAGTTTGCCGACATCATGCAAGAGCGCGCCCGCTTCGAGCGCTTTCATCTCTCCTTCGCCGAGTCCGAGAATGCGACCCATTTCCATCGCGTAAATCTGCGTGCGGCGGACGTGCCCGTGTGTCGTCTGATCTTTGGCGTCAATGGCGATGGCGAGCGACTCGATGGTGTTCATGTGAAGTTCGGCCATCTCTTTGATGTGGCGCACCGTGTCGGCTTCAGCGCGCCTGATCTCATTCCCGCGTTGTTCGTTGAAGAGATTAAGAAGATGAACAACCGCAATGACCAGCAGACCGACGAAAAAAAACGAGACGCTCCCGCCTTTCCATGCGATGAAGAATAACCACGCCGATGAAGCGCCCACCAACTGCGTGATCGCCTTCCAAACGAATGCATCGCGGTTGAAAGCCGGGCGCAGCGCGCCATCGTCAAAAATGGCAAACGTCTTTATCGCGTAAGCATGCAGAAAGTATTGCGCAAGCGCCATGACGCACAAAGGAACGATCAGTATGCCGAGCGGCGCGCCCGTTCCGTCGTCGGCCGGGAGGTTTACGGCGATTGCACGGATGAGGAGTTCGTAGAGAGACGAAGCGATGAAAATAGAAAGAATCGCGGCGGCCGTCGAAGGGATCGTAGTGCGAGAATTGATTGCGTGGCGTAAAGAACTGAGACTTGCGACAGCCGCCAGCACAGTCGCGGCGGAAACGCCAAAAGCTATCGCCGCCAGCAGAACAAAGGCGTTCGTGAAGGAGTTCTGACTTCGACTCGGCTCGTTCTCATCTATAGCCGATGCGGTAAGACAGTTAACGACCACGATCATTGCTGATAAGAGTGCTATCCAGAAAAGTTCAGACCATTTAAGCAGTCTTAGATTGTAAATGGAGAAAAGTAAAACTAGTGCCGCACAGAAACCCGTGCTCCATCGCAAAGCGAGACTCTTCAAATTTCCTTGGCTCATGAGTTGCGAAATGAAGCGGAGGTAATGCGAATAAACCGAGAATTGTAGATGCGTTTATCGGCAGGCTGATTGGATACTATTGAGTAACGCCTGGACGCAAAGGCAAGTGATTTAAGCCAAACAGCGTTGGCACAATAAAAATACAGGTTAAAACTCGCTGGGTCAAGATTTAATTTCAGCTTAAAGACGCACGACTGAGTATGATAACCTTAGATTTATGACCGTATCCGTTTGGCAACAGCAGGCGGTGACTGAGGTCGCCTGCGACGTATGCGTACTTGGCGCGGGGATTACGGGCGCAAGCGTCGCCCGTTGGTTGCGGCGCGAGGGGCCAAAGTTAAAAATTGTGTTGGCGGAAAAGCACGTGGTAGCGGCGGGGGCATCTGGGCGCAATGCGGGAATGGTTTTAGCGGGACTCGCCGACCACTACGATCAGATGATAGCCGTCTTCGGTCGCAGCGTGGCGCAGGAAGCATGGGCAGCGACGCTTGAGCACCAAAGATTGCTAAATGATTTTCTCAGTGAGACGAAAGTTAATTCCCACGTTGAGCGTTGCGGGAGTTGGCGAGCGGGTTTCTCGGAGGATGAATGCGAACACCTTGCGCGCTCCGCCCAGTTGTTGCGTGAAGACCAATTCGATGTCGAATTTATCGAGCACGATCCGTTGAATCGCGGTTTCTACGGCGCGCTCAACATCAAGGATGACTACGGCGTTGATCCTGTGCGATTGGTGCGCTCGCTGATCGAGAGCGCAGCGGTTGACGTGCTTGAGGATTGCGAAGCTTACGCCTTAGAAAGCGAGAGGCAGGCGATCATCGTGCATACCAAGAGAGCGAGGATTCGCGCCGCGCACGTTATCGTCGCGCTCAACGCTTATGCGCCTTTGTTTGACAAGGCTTTCAATTCGCTCGTCACGCCTCAGCGCGGACAGATTCTCGTCACCGCCCCGCTCAATGCGCGTGTGCTCGACCGCCTCGTTTATACGCAACACGGCTATATCTACTTTCGACAATTGCATGATAAACGATTGCTTCTCGGCGGTTGGCGACACGAGTACGCGAACGCTGAAGCCGGTTACGACGACAGCACTACGCCCGATGTACAGAACGCTTTAGAGAATTTCATGCGCGAGCGATTTCCCGAAGCGACTTCCGTTCCGGTCGAGGCGCGTTGGTCGGGAACAATGGGATTCTCGCCGGACGGTTTGCCGGTGGTCGGCGCGCTGCCCGACGACGAGCGGGTGGTTTACGCCGTCGGATTTACGGGACACGGTTTCGGGTTGGCTTTGGAAGTTGCACGCCGCGTCGCGCGTTTTGCGCTTGAAGGTGAACATCCCGGCATATTCTCCGTTGATCGCCTCAAGTGAATAGCATTATTAGCAGAATGGTGTTTTCATTTTTGAAGTTCTGTTTTATACTTGCAAAGCACAATTTCAATAAATACCTTTGCGCGCGCTTGACTTAACGGGAAAAATCGTGTATTTCCGCATGTTCGGTGTTACATTTGCAGGCCGGAGAAGACAAATGGCGCATTCAGCAGGGGAAGACCGCGCGGACTTCGCAGTTCGAGCAGCGCGCTTCCGTTGAGCGTCCGAAAGGTTGAAATCCCGGCGTCGCTCCCGATTCGTATATGGGTTGTGAGAAATGAGACGCTCAATGGTCGCCGGGAAAGCGCGCCCGTTTGAAGCTTGGACGGCGAACTACGCAATGTTCCGCTGAATTTTCGGTTGCGAGCCGATGGTGAAGAGCAATCTTCTCGGTCGGGCGCCAACCAAACTTTTTTGTGATAGGCAGCCTCTTCAGGTTCGCTCCCCAAAGGCGGCGCAGCTTTGCGCTTATCGCCAATTAAGAGCGTTGCCTAGAGCTGTAAACTTAAGGACACTGAGCTTGCGCCACTAAGAGCGCAGCTCCTTAACAATCTGACCCCATTTGAGGGTACAGGAGGAAACTCGATGCGACGAACTTTTGCGCTTCTGGCCTTGCTCGCGGTTGCTGCTTTTTGGACGGCTTGTACGGATACGGCGAACACCAACAATATGAACAGCAACATGAACACCAACATGAACTCGAACATGAATGCCACCAACACGAACATGAACTCGAACATGAATTCAAACATGAACTCGAACATGAACGGAAATATGAACGGCAACATGAACGGTAACATGAACGGTAACATGAACATGAACTCGAACATGAATGGCAACATGAACGGGAACATGAACGGCAATATGAATGGCAATATGAATGGCAACATGAACCGTAACGGCAATATGAACGGGAACATGAACGGCAACATGAATAGAAATCAGTAGTTCTTTCTTGATGCTTACAATATAAGGCGCGCTTGAGATTACTCCGGCGCGCCTTATGTTTTTAGAAACGAATCAAAACATAACGGAAGTTGTTTTCAACTCCACTCGATGGAAGATGATTGTAAACTTGCGCCCCCGACCTTTCGGTTTATCCCTGAAGCTGCGGAAGCCCGTTCGGCCGTCGCGCGATTGAGTGGCGAAGGAATCGTCGGCGTTGACACGGAAACGATCTGGCGACCGGAGGGGACACGCATATCGCTGTTGCAGATCGCGCCGCGCGAGGGTGAGGTAATTGTTATTGATGCGCTCTCGACGGACGCAGAAGTTTGGCGACCGCTCATTGATTCGCCAAACGTGCTAATGGCCGCGCACAATGCGCGTTTCGACGAAGCGGTGCTCGCGGCGGCGGGGCTAAAACCAGTCGGTTTCGTTGACACGCTGCGACTCGCCCGCGCTGCTTTGCAATTGCCGTCATACAGTCTGGCGGAAGTCGTCCGCCATCTCTTCGGAATTATTCTCGATAAGAGTTTTCAAAAATCGAATTGGCGACGACGCCCGCTCTCATCCGACCAGCTCGCTTACGCCGCGCGCGACGCCCATCTCACCCTCTGCATCTATGACAAACTCGAACATCTCTTGCGAAACCAAAATCGCTGGGAGGAAGCCTACCGTCATGCGGCGCTTTCGCCGCAATCCGGTGCGGAAGGCGGTAAGCGAAGACGGCGAACTACAAATCAATCACCACCGCCACCGCTCACACCCGATGAAAAGCGCATTGTGTTAGAACTCAAAAAATGGCGCTTGGAGCAAGCCTTCGCATCGCGCGTTCCGGCATACATGATCTGCCCTGACCGAACTTTGCATCATCTCGCTCAAGAAAAGCCTGCGACCATTGACGCGCTCGCGTCCGTGTACGGTCTCGGCGAATCGAAAATCTCGCGCTACGGCGAAGCGTTGCTCGAAGCTTTGCGTCAAGCCGTCACTCAAAACTCTAACCGCTAACGCTCGCGTCCGTCGCCCCGTCGTCGCGCGCGGAGAGCTGCGCTGCCAATTCCGTCGCTGTTCTGGCGGGTAACTGACAGCTACGATTCACGCACACATAAGCGGTCGGGCGTCCATCAATCGCAAAGCGTTCGCGCAGCAACGGAATTAACTTGATAGCTTCTGCGTCCGTCTCCGCCGCGCACGCGACAATCTTGTTCGGCAAATAGAGTTGCCACGCGGCGCGCATCATCTCGCGTGCGTCGTCGGCGTTTGAAACGCGCACAATGGCGATCTCTTTCGGTGTCGAAAGATGAAAATCGAGCGCGCTCAAGAGTTGACCGAAAGCCGACGGGTAACGCTGAAGGGAAGCGCGCAAGAGTCGAAAGATCGTGACGGCGCGACGCCTGTAATCTTCGTTGTCGGTGAGTGCGGCGAGTCTCAGAAGCGCGTCAGCGGCGACTGAATTGCCCGAAGGCGTTGCGTTGTCAAAGTAATCTTTCGTGCGGACGATCAATTGTTCGTGGCTCGCGCCTGTATAAAAGAATCCGCCCTCGGCATCGTCCCAGAACTCTTCAATCATCTTATTGGCGATTTTGATCGCGGCTTGAAGCCAGCGCGTCACTCCCGTTGACTCGTAGAGCGAGATGAGACCGGAGGCGAAATTTGCGTAATCATCGAGATAAGCGTTGAAACGCGCCCGCCCGTCTTTGTAACTGTGAAGAAGCAGATCGTCTTGAATCATGTTTTCAAGTAGAAAAGCGACGTTGCGTTCGGCCGCTTCGCGGTAGTCACGGCGGTCGAGAATGATTGACGCTTCCGAGAAACTGGTTAAGGCAAGTCCGTTCCACGCGGTCAGAATCTTTTCGTCGCGTCCGGGTTTAACTCGCTTCTCACGAGCCTGAAAAAGAATTTCGCGGCTGCGCGCAAGCGATTCATTCACACGCTCTTCCGTCACCCCGTTGTCTCTCGCCACGTCGCGCGAAGATTTTACGACGCGCAGAATGTTGTGGTCTTCCCAGTTGCCGCGCTCGCTCACGTCGTAATAATCGCAGAAGAGTCGTCCGTCCTCCGCGCCGAGCAAATCTACGACTTCCGTTTTCGACCACACGAAGAATTTACCTTCCACGCCTTCCGAGTCGGCGTCCTGCGTCGAATAGAAGCCGCCGTTCGCGTCGGTCATTTCGCGCAAAATGTAATCAAGAGTCTCTTCGGCAATGCGGCGGAAGAAATCGTCGCCGGTCGCTTGATAAACGTGCAGGTAGAGGTGCGAGAGAAGGGCGTTATCGTAAAGCATCTTCTCGAAGTGGGGCGCGAGCCATTCCGCGTCGGTCGAGTAGCGATGAAAGCCGCCGCCGAGTTGGTCGTACATTCCGCCTTCAGCCATGCGGTGACAGGTGTGTGTGACGATCTCCAGAGCTTCCGTGTCATTAGTGCGATGAAAGTGACGCAGGCAGAATTCGAGGTTCATGCCTGCCGGAAACTTTGGGGCGCGACCGAAGCCGCCGTAAGTCTTGTCGTAGTTGCGCTTCATTCCGTCGAAAGCTGCGTCGAGCATTTCAAACGAAAGAATCTCGTTTGATTCGCGCGCGGTGTTCATCTTGCGTAGTTCCGAAAGGATGCTCCATGCCGATTGCGTCACATCGTCGGGGCGTGTGCGGTAAGCTTCGGCGATGCTTACGAGCACGCGCGGGAAGCCCGGCATCCCGTGACGGTCTTCGGGCGGAAAATATGTGCCGCCGAAGAACGGAACGAGTTCGGGCGTGAGAAAGGCCGTCAGCGGCCAGCCGCCGTGTCCCGTGATCATCTGCACGGCGTTCATGTAGATTTGATCGAGGTCGGGGCGCTCCTCTCGGTCAACTTTGATGTTGACGAAATTCTCGTTCATCAAGCGCGCGATTTCTTCGTTCTCGAATGATTCACGCTCCATCACGTGACACCAGTGGCAAGCCGAGTAACCGATGCTAAGGAGAATGGGTTTGTTATCTTCGCGTGCGCGCGTGATCGCCTCGTCGCCCCACGGATACCAGTCAACCGGATTATGTTTGTGTTGCAGAAGGTACGGGCTTGTCTCGCCCGCCAAACGGTTCGTGCGCCGTTGCTTGGTCATCTCCCTGTCTCCCTTTTACGTTTTGACAAGCATTCTACAGAAACAGTTTCGCTTTGTGTAACGACGCGGGAGCGCAATCACGAACGCGCAGGGTTTTCGCGCCCGGACAACTGATTTGTTATACTGCGGTGACTGAATGGCGATTCATTTCGTGTAAGTTTGAAACCTGAGTTGATACTGATTCTTAATTTCTCGGCTGGAGTTGTGAATGGAGAGAGAAAGTCTGGAGATGGACGTGGTGTTTATCGGCGCGGGTCTGGCAAACTTGAGCGGCGCGCTGCATCTGGCGAAGTTGGTGCGCGAGCGCAACGAAGCGACAGCAAACGGCAATCGCGCGGGCGAGTCGCTCGGCGAAATCGAGATCGGCGTGATCGAAAAGGGCGCAGCAGTCGGCGCGCACATCCTCTCCGGCGCGGTGATGGACCCGCGCGCTCTCGCTGAACTGATGCCGGATTACATGGAACAAGGCGCGCCGATTGAAACGCCCGTGCTCGAAGATGAATTCCGTTATCTCACGAAAACTCGCGCGATCAAATCGCCAATCACGCCGCCGCCTTTGAAAAATCACGGCTACCAGATCGTTTCGCAGAATCGCCTTACGGCGTGGCTCGGCGAAAAGTGCGAGGAGGCGGGCGTCAACATCTTCCCGGAGTTTCCCGGCGCGGAGATGTTGTATGACAGAGAAGATCGCGTCGTCGGCGTGCGCACGGGCGACAAGGGGATTGATCGTGAAGGACGCCGCAAGGCGAACTTCGAGCCGGGCGTTGACCTGCACGCAAAAGTAACGGTGCTCGGCGAAGGCGCGCGCGGGTCGCTCACGAAACAACTCTCGCAGCGATTGAATTTGAATGACGGGCGCGAGCCGCAAGTCTACAGCTTAGGTGTGAAAGAGTTGTGGGAGTTGCCGGATGATCGCTTCGCCGTGGGGCGCGTCACGCACACGCTCGGCTATCCGTCGGACACGAGAACTTACGGCGGCGGGTGGATTTACGGAATGCCCAACCGCGTCATTAGTCTCGGCTACGTGACGGGACTCGACTACGGCGATCCGCTGCTTGATCCGCACGCGGAGTTTCAGCGCTTCAAGACGCATCCGTTCATCGCGCGCCTGCTCGACGGCGGCAAGATGATCCGCTACGGCGCGAAGACGATTGCCGCCGGAGGTTTTTACGCGATGCCGCAACTCTACGCGGACGGCGTGCTGCTTGTCGGCGACTGCGCGGGCTTTCTTAATTCGCAACGGCTGAAGGGAATTCACACCGCGATCAAAAGCGGGATGCTCGCCGCCGAAACGATCTTCGCGGCGTTAGTGGCAGGCGATTACTCGGCACAGCAGTTGAGTCGCTACGAGCAACTCGTAAGCGGAAGTTGGATCACGCCGGAACTTCGCTCGGTGAGAAATTTTCACGCTGGATTCAAAGGCGGTCGTTGGTTGGGGATGGCGAACGCCGGTTTGCAGTTCCTCACGGGCGGGCGTTCGTGGGGATTGTTTGATCGCGCGACGGGTGCGCCGGGTCATGTGGCGATGAAGAAGTTGTCTGAATACGGTTATCGTGGCGACGACACAGGGCAGCGTTACGACGGATTGCGGTTCGACAACAAAACCACTTTCAGCAAAGTAACGGACGTTTACCACGCGGCGGTCAAACACGACGAAGACCAGCCCGCCCACCTGCATGTGCTCGATACGAACATCTGCGCGACGCGCTGCGCCGAAGAATACGGAAATCCGTGCCAGCGTTTCTGTCCGGCGGCCGTGTATGAGATGCTTGACGACGCGGCGACGGGCAAGCGGCGTTTGCAGATTAACTTTAGCAATTGCGTGCATTGCAAAACGTGTGACATCATGGACCCGTATCAGATCATCAATTGGGTTCCGCCGGAGGGCGGCGGCGGGCCTGATTACAAGAATATGTAGCTTCGCTTTGAGCAAGCATAAAAATCACCATGCCACTTGAGCGAAGTAGCATGGTGATTTTTGTTGGCTGAGGTTAGGGCTGGGACGAATAAATTACTTCGCCCGCTTAAAACGCTTCGGCGCAGAACGCCCCAATTGTTAATAAGACGTACTGCCTTCAAACGTCGAGGCGTTGCCGCCTTTCCCCGTAACTGCGCTAAGGAAAACTGCGCGGTTCGTCCACAGCGCCGCTTCATCAGCATACGCGCCGTCGCCTTTTTGCAAATAAACTCGTGCGCCGAGAACGCTACGGTCTTGACCCATGTTCGGGACGCGCCTGCGCTCGGTAAAGCCCAGACTTTTAAGTTCTGCGATTGCCGAATTTAACATCGTCTCGGCGGCGGCAGAGTTGTCAAGTTGCGCCAGATAATGATCAATTCCGTCGTAACCGTCGGCAGCGCCGTCCCGGTAACGCGCATAGACGGCTTCCGACGGATTCGCCGCCCCGATAAGTCTCGTCAGCATCGCGTTGACGTCGCGCACAACTTCAAAGTTAGAAGCGGGCGGCGTCGCGGTCATCGCTTCGGCTTTAACTAAAGTGAACTTCCCAACTTTCGACTGCACCTTCGGTCTCAACAGATTGCTTGAGTTGCTGCCGATAGTGCCGCCGTTACGGTTCGCGTTTGAGTTAAGATTTGCGTTCGCGTTTGAATTCGAGTTGCCGTTTGAATTCGCAATTGGCGGCGTGTTGCTTGAATCAACGTTGACATTAACGATTGGCTTGGAGCGATAGTAAAAGTAGTAGCCGCCGACCCCTAACGCCACCGCGAACAGCAAGCCGAAACATCCGACCGCGCCGAGCGCGCCGATTAAAATCTTTTTGTTTGACTTACTCGGCGGCGGGGTGGGTGGAGCTGATGGATTAAACGGGGGTTGATTATACATTTTCGATTGACTCCTCCAAGAATCGCTCGTTTAATTCGGAAGTTAGAAGACAAACAGCAACAGCAGGCTATTCATCCTCGATGATTTCAAATTCGACTTTCCCGCGCTGCACTTCTTCGAGCGCGATCCGTGTAAGTTTGTGACGTTGCGCGTCCATCTCGACGCGCGGGCGCGAACCGCGCTGAAGCTGTTTGCTTCTTTGCGCGGCGACGATGATCATGCGGTATTTTGAGTCCATTTCAATTTGCCCCGTAGGATTTGAGCTTTCGTTTTTCGTATCGGCAGGTTTAGACATATTGTTGCTACCACCTTCCCCGGCTGCTAAAGAGCCATTCTTGATCTCGCCAAAAGATGTTGGGCTGAGACAGCATTTCGTTAAAAGTTTTGTGGAAAAGTTGCAAGCACGCGCTTCGCCAATTCAATTTGGCGTTCGCGGCGCGCTCTTTCGGCGAGCACGATGGCCGCCAACTCTTTGGACGCGCGCTCGGCTTCGTCGTTAAGCACCACGTAATCGAATTCAGTATAGCGCTCAACTTCGCCGCGCGAATTTTTGAGTCGCGCTTGCAAGTCAGACTGATTCTCTGTGCCCCGCGCGCTCAAGCGCCGCGCGAGTTCGTCGAACGACGGCGGCAGAATGAAAATAAAGACGCTCGCCGCCTCACGTGCTCTCTCCGCCACGCTCGCCGCGCCCTGCACGTCGATCTCTAAAATTACGTCTTGACCACTTGCGGTCGCGCGTTCAACTTCCGCGCACGCCGTACCGTAAAAATTGTTATGAACGCAAGCGGATTCTAAAAACTCACCGCCCGCCCGCATCCGTTCAAATTCTTCTTTCGCAACGAAATAATAATCGCGCCCGTTTAACTCGCCCGGACGCGGCAGGCGCGTCGTGTAGGAAACAGAATAATCCAGATTCGGCACGATCTCCAACGCGCGACGAATGAGCGTCCCCTTGCCGCCGCCTGAAGGCGAACTGACGACCACCAACATGCCGCCCCGCGTCGCGCTCCGGCGAGACTCGTCCGCCCCCTCGTTTTCGCAGAGAGAATTCATTCAACATTCTGCACTTGTTCGCGCAGTTTCTCGATCTCGGCTTTAACCCTTAGCGCCGCTTCTTTAATCGCAAAGTCGGTTGATTTGGAAAGCATCGTGTTGGCTTCGCGGTTCAACTCTTGCAGAAGGAAGTCAAGCCGTTTGCCGACATCCTTTTCTCCGTCGAGACTTTCACGGAATTGTTTAAGGTGACTTTTAAGGCGCGC
>JACCYN010000041.1 GCA_013696465.1 Pyrinomonadaceae bacterium | reverse complement strand
ACCGCGCCGAACACTGCTGGAATGGCGATCACACACGCCCGAACGCCATTTCACGCCTCAGGTATCATCAGATGTACATACCGAAGATCGTTGAGCGCATCATGCAGAGCGCCCCGCCCGGAGCCGACCTCAAGAGTTGGCGCTACTGAACCGGAACATACGATGTGTAATCCCGACTGCCTCAACGTAATCAAACTTGTGCTACCCACGTCTCGTCGGCGACCTCGCGCCAGCATTCCCGGATTGCTTTCATCATCTTGTCCGGCAACGCGCGCGGTCTAATACTAGTTCGGCGCTAACTCGTGCTGCATGATGGAGGAGCATCTATCTGTGTCGGATTCAACTTACCGAGTACAGCTTGCACTTGAGGCAGCTAAGTACACGATGCACGACTCGAATCCGGCACAGACGTTCGGCTATGTTGCCGAGCAACTAGGAAAACTCGGCATCGCTTATCTGCACGTCATCGAGCCTGCCGACAAAGAAGCGTACAAGGTTGACGGCGTAAGCTTCTCCGCGACGAAACATCTCAAATCCCTTTTTGGCGGCACGATCATCACAGCGCAGGGTTACGATTACGAGTCGGGTAACGCGGTTATCGCTCGTGGCGATGCTGACTTGGTGGCGTTCGGCAAACTCTTTATCGCTAACCCGGATCCGCCTAAACAGTTTCAATTGAGTGGGCCGCTCAACCGGCCTGATGCTTCGACTTTTTACGGTGGCGACGAACGCGGCTATATAGACTATCCGGCGCTCGAACTCGAAACCGCCGCGACGAACTAAAACAGGAGATTCATAAACGTTACCGACACGTGCATACGCGACCCACAGCCCGACAGATGCACTGAAGCCTTTCAGCTTCGAGCGCAGAGAGTTAGGCGCACACGACGTTCTTATCGAAACCTTTATTGCGGAGTTTGTCATACGGACATCCACCAAGCCAGAAACGAATGGGAAAACTCCACTTACCTGATGGTGCCTGGACACGAAATCGTCGGGCGCGTAGCGAGAGTCGGCTCTGCGGTCACGAAGTTTAAGGAAGGCGACCTCGCGGGCGTCGGCTGTTTTGTTGACTCGTGCCGCGAGTGCCGCAACTGCCGTGCGAGTGAGGAGCAGTTCTGCGAGCGTCACCCCGCCTCCACCTATAACTCGACCGAGATGGACGAGCAGACTCCGACCTTCGGCGGCTACTCGTCGCAGATCGTGGTTGACGAAAACTACACGCTGAAGGTTCCCGAAGGACTTCCGCTCGCGGGCGTCGCTCCCTTGCTCTGCGCCGGAATTACAACTTATTCGCCGCTCAGAGAGTATAATGTCCGCGAAGGACAGAAGGTCGGCGTCGTCGGCTTAGGGGGTTTAGGTCACATGGCTGTCAAACTCGCCCGTTCGATGGGCGCAGAAGTGACGGTCTTCAGCACCTCGCCGTCGAAGGAAGAGGACGCGCGCAAACTCGATGCTCACAACTTTGTTGTGACATGACTCATTTAGATCAGCGAGAAATCAGCAGAGAAAACTAATCATGCAGCATTTTCGCGTAGAATCTGCGTTCATAGCTGGCTGATAGTGCGAACCGTCTGGGACTCTTAAAAACTCGCTGTAGCTTCTCTAACGCGTATATTGCTAAATCTCTTTGCTCATACTCATGTCCCTCCTTTACGCAATTATAGACTCGCTGTATGCGTCGTTATAATGATACCGTTCCCAACTTAACTAATAGGGGCGGCACCAGCTACTGCTGTCGTTGTATTTGCACTCATAGTGTATGTATTACTCCACACGGACAGCTACGGCTTACTCGATCTGTTCACGCTCCGTAAAATAGCTAGTTAATTGAAGATGGAGTACGAAACTAATAAAAGTGATGGTCGTGAAAAGCGGTGGCACATCCCCGTCGCTGCCCTGATTACTTTTCTTTTCACCGTCATTTCAACATTTCTGTTGATGAATTCATCCGTCCTATTCGGTCCTAAAGTAACGACAGCGGACGATGTAGGGACTATCGAAGATAATTTTTGTCGTATGGCCGTGGACGCTCCCAGCCCTTACCTCCGATGTGGGAGCCCGGTAAAACTATTTGAGAAACTACGCCAAAACGTTATTGCTACCGCAGGTTTTGATTTCCTCGCCAAGTGCGGCGACATGAAGAGGCACGAGAAAGCCAAGTTCTCGAAGCTGGGGGTTGCGAATGACAGCAAACATAAAATCGGGCTGGCTTTCGACTACAACCAAGAAGATGATCGTGTGCTGATAGTCCGCGAGTACATAGCAGGCCTTACTTACTGGCGTACCTACCTCCGCTGTGAAAAGCAAGACGGGACGTGTGGGGTTAGAGCCGACTTAGATACCGACAATGCTGGTCGCGTATCAGCATACTTTTTCGATTTTACGAATGCTGCCGAGGGCGTCGGGTGGGAGCGCATTCCGGCACAGAAAGGTTGGGAGTACAGTTGGAAGAAAAAAGAGTTTTGGCACTACCAACTAAAAAGTAGTTTTTCAGAAAGGACAGAAGCTACCGCCGATACTAAGAAGGATCGAATGCAAAAAGAGATGACTTCCACGATAGCGATTCCGCTTCATCTTCTGAAAAAGATTTTCGGCTTTTGATGAACATAATGACCAAGCTATAAACAAGACAGAAAAGCAGTAACCTATTCAGGGAAGATCGGGGCATTCAACCTTCTTTTGATCGTATATTGAATTTAGCACCTTCCACCGGGAGTTTTTCTTAGACACGTCGAATGTGAATGACTGTGGCGACTCCTTCCAGTCCCCCCAAACCCAATCCGAGTTGCGCCTGGTCGCCCTCCTCCAAACATTCCATTTTGCCTTGACCTGCCCAGTCCACTCGAATCCGTTAAGCTCATCGGCTTTCGTCAACGGGTGACGCTGCGATACAACAAATTGGACGCCCCTTAGCTGGCGTAAATTGTTGTAGGAGCCTAAAGAAACGTAAGAGTCTCCGCACCTCGTGAAGCGCTGTTCCCAAAGTTTCATAACTTCACTAACTGCTTCCCCGGCGACCACACCGTACTGTCTAACTGCCACCTCTTGGTTAGTGTCTGCCGTATTAATGGGGTCTGCGTTGCGTGGGCTGGTGTCTTGTTCAGGTATTGCCACTGTATCTGACTTCGGGGAACCGGCATACTTAACATAGACCTGAACGTTACGAGATTTAAGCTCATTGGCCGCCGCTGTCGCTTCCGTCATGGTGTCGAAGACTCCATACACCACCACGTAAAAGCCCGGAGATAAGTCAGACCAATCGGAAGAATATGTGACATGTGTTTGATGACCTGTTTGATTACGCCGCTCCATCTCTTGCATCGCGTCTGCTTGCTCATGCGAGCTGAGGCCGATTACAAAATAGCCGGGTTTGTTCTTGGAAGGTTGTGGGGCAGGCTCGCTCGGAGGTTGCCGGATTTCGTTCGCCTTTTCAGGTGAAGGGACAGCCATATTCTCCGGCGTCGGTGGTGCGGGTTGTCGGTTGAAGGTATAAAAAATACCGAACACGAAGATAGCGATAACCATGGCTCCTGCAATGCCTGCAACTACGCGCTTGGTTGTGACAGCCCTATTATTTAGAAACTCCTGAGTTTTAGTGAAGCTTGTAGAGACTAGAACCGAACCGTCTTTTGCACAGATTTGTTGTTTATCGTCGTAAACTACGTGACAGGTAAGGCAGCGTTTCATGCCTGACAATTCCTTTCGTTAGTTGACAATCTTGAGATGTCGCTCTCAAATTAGTGAAAAACAGCGTAAAACTTGAATTATGCTTTATTTTTCACTATTCATCAGCGCAGATTGCGAACCGACAGTGAGGGTCGTCTTCAATTCGACAAATCGTTTGTACTGTCTCCGAGCGCCTTTCAAAGTGATATATACCGACTTACCCACATAATAGCTACCGCTCCAGTATCGTTCGGCACATCAAAATTTGGTGATGCAGCAGTACAATTGTAATGACGTTAAAGCCGCCATGATTGCGCGCGCGACAGCTTCGGTTGCCTTCGAGTGTTGCTTCCTGCTCCGGCGCGGGCATGATGGCACAAGCTAATGCGCTATGGAACAGTTGAAGTGAATATAACTTGGAGGACGGGAAGATGAAGTTTATCGAAATCAATCACGCTGAGGGCGGATTGAAGGCCGTCAACATTGATCGAATCATCAGCGTCTATTACCGAACCGCCAAGGATAATGACGGCAAGGCCAGCTTGAACATTGACCTCGCCGACACGGAAAACGACGTTCTGCTTTACGGCAAAGAGGCGGATCGGGTGTGGGAAATCCTTAAATCTTTAATGACGCAGTGATCGAATTGTGGACGGCGACTAACCCGGATGATTTAAGATTGGTATGAGCGTGTCGGCGCATCTCAATTCCGATGTCAGACATCTTCGGGCGTAGAGGGTTAAGAGTCATGGAGAATGAAAGAAAAGTTCGCGGCGCGGGTGGCACTTCCGGCGGCATTGGAGAATTCTTTCTTGGGCTGGTGATGGCCGTTATCGGCGGGTATATCCTCACTAACAGAGTTACCGTAACCAGCAGTTTCTGGTCGTTGTGGGGCTACAACACCTTCGGTCTGTCGCTGCTACCTCTCATCTTTGGTGTCGGCATTCTGTTCTTCAACGGCAAGTCAATCGCAGGCTGGTTGTTGGTGTTCGTCGGCGTCGTGATCATCTTCGCCGGTATTTTGATGAACCTCCAAATCTACTTTCAGCCGACCAGCCTATTCAATACACTGCTGATGATTGTGCTGCTGGCCGGAGGCATCGGATTGATCGCCCGTGCCCTTGTCTCGCATGATTAATATTTTCCGCCCGCCGACCCAACATTTATAACGATTTATTAAGTTCCGCTTAACAGTTTGTTAGCGTGAGGGTTTTATTCTACATCCGCTATCTCGCTTGGGCGAGAACTTATTAGCCGGGCTGCGTGAAGGGAAACCGGAAGAACACGCAGCCCTCTTTTTATTTTTCCGAGATCGCGCGTCGTGGGAGTTATGCTGCGAGGTGCGCGCGAATTTGATTGACGATCTTGGTTGGATTGGGATACCAGAAGCGATTAGTGTCAACAACTTTTCGCCCGTCAATCGAGACGCTAAACTCTCCGAATCCGCCTTTAACCTTTTCAACTTCGATCCCGGCTTCGTTCTCCAGTTCGACCGCCACACGGGAAGCCATCGCTTTCTTGATGGGTCAAACCGCGCAGTAATGAATCGCCACTTTTTTCATTGCTTTATCCTTTGTTACGATGACGAGTGAGCCACGCCGTGCAACTTCCCCGCGAGGTTTGCGCAGCAAGAAACACCGGCGACTGAATGGCGAGGAAGAAAATCGTCCACCCGACAAACGCCGCCCACGAATCGTTAGGAGTAAACTTCAGCATCAGAGCCGAAGCCAGCAGCGCCGCCGCCGATGCGAGCGCGACAGTTATCAGGAGCTTAACGGTTTCGTTCATTTTCTTTCTCCCGTCTTGTTTGTAACTCGAACAGCCTCTTCATTCCGCTCATACGAAAACGCGATTGACAATGTTTCGACTTGGCGCACTTTTAAGACTCTGCGCAAGGTTTTTCATTCACTTTCGAGAGCGCGTTTTGCTTCAGTTAAGTCCTTCTCCGCTTCGTCGCTCGTCTGCGGGTAACGCAACTTCAATTCTTTGAGTTTCGTCACCACGATGTCGGCGACCGCGAGCGAGGTGAACCAGCGATGATCGGCGGGCACAATGTACCAAGGCGCATAAGGCGTGCTCGTGTGATTCAAAACATCTTCGTACATTCTCATGTAATCCACCCAAAGCTTGCGATCTTCGATGTCCGTCATCGAAAACTTCCATTTCTTCTCCGGCAACTCCATGCGTTCAAGCAGCCGCTCCCGCTGCTTCTCCTTCGACAGATGCAGGAAAAACTTAAGAACGAGAATGCCGTTGTTAACCAGATACTGCTCGAACGAGTTAATTTCTTCGTACCGGCGCTTCCATAAATCTTTGCCTTTCAGTTTGGCGGGAAGCCCCTGCGCGTCTAGTTTCTCCTTGTGTATCCGTGTGATTAAAACCTCTTCGTAGTAGGAGCGATTGAAGACGCCGATCTGCCCGCGCTCAGGCATCTCTCGGTGAAAGCGCCACAGGTAATCATGCTTGGCTTCTTCGTCCGACGGCTCCTTAAAGTTATACGCTTTACAGCCTTGTGGATCGGCGTTCGACATTACGTGCTTAATCGTGCCGTCTTTGCCCGCCCCGTCCATCGCCTGAAAGATGAGCAGTAAGCCGTGAGATTCCCGCGCGAGAAGCATATCCTGCAAGCGCGCAAGTTCCTCGCAATCTCTCTCGATCTTCTTTCGAGCCGCTTCTTCGCTCGTAAACTTTCCGGTCGCCGCCGTGTCACGCTCCTTCAAGCGCAGACGCTTCTTTGGCGACACGATAAACTCGGTGTGCTTCATGGGATCACATCCTTTGTCCGAAGAGTATGCCATCGTCCGGGTTACAGCCGTGTAACATACCGCATAACCGCTCACAATTCGAACGCTCGCTTCCCGGCCGTGTAAGCCGCGCGCTTAACGTGCAGCCTCCTGCGTAGAGGACGATTCGATCAGGCACTGCGCTCGCGTCTCGCCACCTCAACGCTTAAAAGATCGCGCGCGAGTTCCGTGTGCGGAAAGATCGCGCGGGCTTCCGTGAGCAGATCGTCGGGCGTCGTCGCACTGCCGGGCGTGTAACGCGGGCTGATGTGCGTCAGAATCAACGATTGCGCTTTCGCCTCAAGCGCGACCTGCGCTGCCATCGTCGCTGTCGAGTGCTGGCTGCGGCGCGCGAGTTCTTCGTCCTTCTTTGCGAAGGTGGCTTCGTGAACAAGCACGTCCGCATCGCGCGCAAGCTCGATTGCCGTGTCGCAGAGCGTCGTGTCCGAGCAGTAAACAAATTTTCGACCCGCCTGCACAGGTTCGGAAAGAAGCACGCCGTCTATTTGGCGATTGTCGGGCAAAGTGATCGTCTCGCCCCGTTTGAGTTTGCCGTAGAGCGGCCCCTCTGGAATCCCCAGCCTGACCGCTTCCTCGACGCGAAATCTTCCCGGATGATCGCGCTCCGTCACGCGGTAGCCGAAAGTGGGCACGCGGTGTTTGAGCGGCAGGCAATCCACGATGAAGCCATCATCCGCGAAGATTTCGCCGGACTGTGTGCTGTGGACTTCGACGGGCAGCGAGCTTTCGGCTTCGGTGTGTTGCCGCGAGGCGCGCAGATAATGTTCGAGTCCGGCGGGGCCGTAGACGTGAGTGCGGCGATTGCCTGCGGCGAGGTTGCCCGTCGCAAGCAGACCCGGCAGACCGAAGATGTGATCGCCGTGTAGGTGCGTGATGAAGATGCGCGTCAATTGACCGAGGCTTAAGTGGCTGCGAAGGATGCGGTGCTGCGTTCCCTCGCCGCAATCGAACAGCCACCACTCGCCGCGCTGCGGCAGGCTGAGTGCGATACCTGCGACATTGCGCGAGCGCGTCGGCACACCCGCACTTGTTCCCAAAAAAGTTATCCGCACAAAATTTATCTATCGCATGGACAAAACTTCAATCCCACCCCATACGCTCGCGCAAACTCGTAATCTGCGCGACGTGATGGCGGCCGTGCCACGCATACAAGCCGACGTTTTTATTCAGAGACACAACGCCCAGATCAGGATGCCGGAACGTGCGTTTGAAACCTTGCGGCGAAAGCGAACCCAGCAATCGCACCCAGCGCTCGTGCAAAGCGTCGAGCAAGTTGAGCGACGTTTCGATTGGTGCGTGTTTGGCGTCTTCAAGCTCCGCCCAGCCCGCTTCGTCGTAAGGCTTAATCGTCGGCTCATCTTCCGTTAAAGCCAACTTAAATCTCGTGTAGCTGTTGAGATGACTGTCCGGCAGGTGATGAACCA
>JACCYN010000245.1 GCA_013696465.1 Pyrinomonadaceae bacterium | reverse complement strand
CTCGAAGATCGCGGCGAGGGCAGATTTTGTTTGCAGTAAATCTTGACAGGTTTCGACGAGCAGAATGTCGCAGCCTCCGTCCAGAAGCCCGCGCACCTGTTCGGCGTAAGACGCTTTCATGTCGTTGAAGGTGATGTGACCGAGACTTGGCAGCTTCGTCGTCGGGCCGATTGATCCGGCGACCCAACGCGGTTTGCTCTTCGTTGAAAAATCACTCGCCACGCGCTTGGCGAGTTGCGCGGCTTTGAGATTAAGTTCGTAGGCGAGATGCGCGATGTCGTATTCGGCAAGGACGATTGAGGTTGAGCCGAAGGAATCGGTTTCAACCACGTCGCAGCCCGCCTCGAAAAACGCGGCGTGGACTTTTTCTACCGCCTCCGGTTTCGTGACGACGAGGTATTCGTTGCAGCCGTCGAGTCCGCTGAAATCTTCGGGGCTGAGATTCTGCGTCTGGATGTTAGTGCCCATCGCGCCGTCGAAAACGACGATGCGTTCTTTCAGAGTTTGGAGGAAATCGCTCATCTTGTGTTTAAATACGTCCTTTCCGGCGGCGTCTTAAATCCGCAGTCGCGCGAACAAAGGAAAAGCCCCGCGCTTGATTGAACAACGCGGGGCATCTTCACTGAAACCTTTTTCGCTGGTGGCTTATGGCTGTGACGCGCCGAGCTGTTTAGCAATTTGTTTTACGTGGCTGCAAGTCGCTTTAACTCACCACGTTTGCTTAACCGGGTGTTATTGAACACCAGCGCGGGCGAAGGTGTCAAGGTTACGGTTGATTCATACCGAGCGATGAGGCGAAGTTCTTCGATTAAAAAGATCAAGGTAGCAATTGTTTGTTCCCTTCGGCTGTGATAATTTCGTCGGGAAGTTAAGAAACTGCACGACTATCGTTTGATTTCTTATGCGACGCGCTATCTATCCCGGTTCATTCGACCCTGTGACGAACGGACACCTCGACATCATCGAGCGCGGCTGCAAGCTCTTCGACGAAATCATCATCGCCATTCTTGTCAACCCCGACAAAAAGCCGCTTTTCACGATTGAAGAACGCCGCGAGATGCTCGGCGAAGTGACGGCTGAAATTAAGAGTGGCGATTGTCGGCTTGTCGTTGAAGACTTTCAAGGATTGCTCGTTCAGTATGCGATTGAGCGCGAGGCGGACGCGATTGTGCGCGGCATCCGCGCGATCTCGGATTATGAATTCGAGTTGCAGATGGCGTTGATGAATCGCCGTCAAGAGCCGCGCATCGAAACCGTCTTTATGATGCCCGCCGAAGCTTATTCTTACGTCTCCTCGCGTCTCGTCAAAGAAGTTTATCAACTCGGCGGAACGATTGAAGGGCTTGTGCCGCCGTCGGTCGAAGCGCGGATGAAGAATAAGTTCGGCAAGAGTTAAATTCAACACGCATGTTATACTGACAATCTTTTAAGTTATGACGAATCCGCGTTCGCGGTTACAAATGTTTTTTACCGAATCATGACCAAATTAGCTCCCGCAAGCTTTCCCATTTCAAAGACGGTTGCGCTCCTGCAACCTTCTTCGACGCTCGCCGCGATGCAGATGGCCGTCGAGATGCGCGCCGCAGGCGTTGACGTAGTGGACTTCGGCGCGGGCGAACCCGATTTCGACACGCCGGATCACATCAAGCGCGCGGCTGCTGAAGCGATGCAACGCGGCGAAACGAAATACACGCCGACGGCGGGGACGAAAGCATTTAAGGAAGCAGTCATCAATTATTACCGGCGCGAGTTTGACGCAGGCTTTGACGGCTCGGAGGTGATGGCGACGGCCGGGGGCAAGCAAGCGATCTTCAATGCCGTCGTTTCGCTTGTGAATCCCGGCGATGAAGTTTTGATTCCCGCTCCTTACTGGGTGAGCTTTCCTGAGATCGTGACGTTTGCCGGAGCCGTGCCCGTCTTTATCAACACGGAAGAGAGCGGCTTTCAACTTACGGCCGAGCAAGTTAAAAATCACATCACGCCGCGCACACGGTTGATTATCATCAACTCGCCGTCTAATCCTTCGGGTCGCGTGATCCCGACTGAAGAGTTCCGGCGCATTATGGAACTTGTCGCCGAACGTGACCTTTACGCGATCTCGGACGAGTGCTATCTGCAATTAGTCTACCCACCCGCCGAAATTTTTAGCGCGGCGACGCTTCCCGCCGAACTTCGCGCGCGCCTGTGCATCGCCGGATCGTTTTCTAAAACCTATGCGATGACGGGCTGGCGCATCGGCTACGCGCTCGCGCCCGCGCAGTGGACGAAGGCGATGCTCAACGTCGAGCAACATTCGACGAGCAACCCGAATTCGCTCGCGCAAGCGGCTGCACTTTTCGCGTTTAACGAATCGCAAGAGTGCGTCGCACAGATGCGCGCCGAATATCAAGCGAGGCGCGATTGGCTGGTGCCCGCGATCAGGGAGATTAAGGGCTTAAAATGTTTCGAGCCGGAAGGAGCGTTCTACGTTTTCCCGGACGTGCGCGGAGTTTTCAACGACGAGATTAAGACTTCGGGCGAGTTTGCGGATAAGCTACTGCGCGACAAGCATACGGTCGTCACGGACGGCGCGGGCTTCGGCACGGAAGGCTTCGTGCGCATCTCTTACGCGACATCGCTCAAATGTTTACAGGAAGGCGTGCGCCGCATCAAAGAGATGATCGAGCAACTCAACGGTTAATAATAAAACTTGTAGACAACAAAAAGGCGCGCTGACTTGTTCAATAGTCAGCGCGCCTTTTTAATGTTGCTTATTTGTGTTTAGTAAATCGTGAAGGCATATTCGAGCGTCACCCATTGCGACACGCTGCGACCATCCTTTTGTGCGGGAGTGAACCTCACTTGTCGCGCCGCTTCAATCGCCTTTTCGGTCAAGCCGAATGGCAAACCTTGAACCGGAGAAATGTTTGATACTGATCCGTTAGCATTGAGAACGGCGCGAAGCCTAACCGTGCCCATCGTTTGATTGCGGCGCGCTTCCTCCGTGTACTTCGCTTCCGGCTTCGATGTTACGTTCGCCTTGCGCGACACTTCGCGGGAGGCAAACGGGCGATTGTAATCAATGCCGTTGTTGCCGGTGCCGCCGCCCACGCCGCCGCCGCCCATGTTACGGTCGCCGCCGCCGATGTTGCCGCCCCGACCGGGGCCGACGCCGCGCCCTTCGCCGCCGCCAATGCCTAGACCAGTGCCCGTGCCGATTCCTTCACCTTTGCCGGGGCCGCCGGATGTGGCGGTTGACGTTGAGTTCGGCACGCCGAAATTCGGCGCGGGAACGTCAGGACGCAAAGCCGGATCGAGATCAATACCGGCGCGCAGGAGCGGCGGGTTAGGTGAGCGCACAGGCGGAATCGGAGCAGGGATCGGATTCGATTCCGGGAGTCCGCCGCGCTGTGGGGGAAGCGGGTTCTCATGACCGCCGCCGCCGCCGCCAGCCGCGCGTTCAAACTTTGGCTTCGATCCTTCGCCTGCGCCTTTATTAAATCCGACGCGCCCTTTATCTCCCGTGCCGATGCCTTTGTCCGGTTCTTCCGGTTTCGGCTTCTCCTCGTCGGGAATGTCGAGCATCCGCTCGATGACAAGCTCTTGATTATTCTCGGCAAGCGCTTGGGTTCCGTTGTTCAGCGCGCTAGCGAAGAGGAAAAGTCCGAGGATCATCATCGGCACGGCGATGATGCCTGCAACGGTGGCGAAAGCGACGTTCGGACGCTTGAAGAAGTTTTTAGACGCTGTGCCGTAGGCGACCGCGCCGCGCTTCACAAAGCCCGAAGGGTCGCGCTTAAATTCCGGCCACGTCAACTGCGATTCGCGCCCCATGTCGCGCATCTTCGTCGCCAGACGACTCACCAATCCCTCGTCGTCAACCATCGTCAAATGAAATTCGCCGCGCACCGACGATGACGCGCTTGCTGCGGCGCTCGACGCAACGACTGCGCCTGCTGCCGCTGCAACGCCGGAGTAAAGCGGAGATGCAGTTTGAACGGAAGGGTCAGCGTTCGTGGGATCGGGGGTGACGACTGAACCGTTAAGCGGTGTGCCGTCAACGGGGCAGAAGCCAAATTTATTGGCGAATTCTTCCCCACATGTTGAACATTTCTTCATTTTCACTACCTCGCTGCGGTTATCTGATGAAAGAGTTGACGCGGGCGTTTGCTGCATAAGTGGAATATCTTCAAGAATTTGTTGGCGATAGGCGCTCAAAATCCGGTTGTCGAACGAGTGGGAAGGCGCAGGCGTCGTCCAGCGTCCGAGCAAGTCGGTTAGCTCAGGGTCGGGAGTTGAAAAATCGTCTGTGCCATTTGGCGCGTTTTCGCTTCGCGGGTCGAAGCTTGAAACGGAAGCGTCTCTATTCTCATCATTCATAATCTATTTCTCCACGACGAGGGTTTCCTGTCGGCTTTCAAGATACGCGCCCAACAGCTTTCTCAATTGCACGCGCGCCCGGTGTAGCCGCGATTTCACCGTTCCCACGTCCGCCTCAACGACGAGCGCGATCTCCGACAAACTCAACCCCTCGTATTCAAACAAAATCAAACTCTCGCGCTGCAACTGCGGCAAACTCTCAACCGCCCCACGCACAACTTCCGATAACTCGGCGTCGAGCACCTTGCGCAAGGGTTCTTCCCCTTCCCCACGCTCCTCCATCAAATCATCAAGCGCCGTTTCACCCGTTCTTTGACGAATGCGCTTGAGGCTAAGGTTGCGCACCGCCGCGTAGAGATACGTGCGCAGACTTGCGCGTGCGGCGTCGAAGCGTTCGGGATTGCTCATTAAACTCAGAAAGCAATCATGCACAGCATCTTCCGCTGCTTCCGTCGAGCCGAGCATCCGGTAGGCGAAGCGAAAAAGCGGAGCGCGGTGGCGTTCGTACAACCGCAAGAAAGCCGCTTCGTCCGCTTGGCGCGCGCTCGACAGTAAATCTTCATCCGTTACTCGGTCGTGGTGCGACAAACTCTTGTGCCCGTAAGTTCTCTTTTGTCGGGGAGAACTCGCTTTCCTTTTAGTTATTACCGGCCGCGTGCCGGAAGATACGCCCGCTTGCCAACTTTTTTCGAGGTTTCGACTTCTAAGCGGAGTCTTCAAGCTCCAGACGAGCCTGAAACACGACACGGGTATTATACAATATTGAGTTCGCGCGAGGGGACGCAAAACACAACGCGAAGACCTTAAGCCGCGCGCCCGTTTGTCGTCCGAACTTGTGATGCGCCGCACGGCGATTCGGTTGACGCAACCGCGCGGGCGTCTCTAAACTACTTTTAGTTTTCAGATTCTCAAACGCTCGTTGCCTTGTTGCTCAAATGTGTCGCTTCTAAAGCAACACGAATTGGTCAGCTTCTTTAATTATGAAAAAATGGATTTACGTTAACTCCGACACGCGCCCTGCGTCGTTCAACGCGATGCTCGCCCTGCTGCTCAACTTGTGTCTGCTCGTCGTCTCCGCCCCGCCCGCGCGCGGGCAAAACGCTTCACCCGAATTGCGCCGCACGCAACTGCTCAACAATCTGAACGTGCTTTACTACAGCCAGCCGTCAAGCCAGAACGTGCTGCTCAAACTGCGCATTCATACGGGGGCGAGTTTTGATCTCGTGGGCAAAGAGGGCACGCTTGTGTTGCTCGGCGACGCACTGTTTCCCGACGATACGACGCGCGAGTATTTCACGAACGAACTCGGCGGGCGGCTCGAAGTCGAAACCACTTACGACTCCATCACCCTCACGCTCGAAGGCAAAGCGAGCGAATACGAACGCATCGTCGAATCTCTGCGCAACGCGCTCATTAACACCTCGCTCTCGGCGGAGATCGTCGCCCGTCTGCGCGAGCGTCGCATCAAGCAGGCGAAAGAGAGAGACGCAGCCGCTTCGGGCGCGGCCGACCGCGCCGCGCTCCGACGACTCTTCGGCGCTTATCCTTACGGGCGCATCGCTGCCGGTATATCTGAATCGCTCGCTCGCGTCGAACGTGCCGATCTGATGCTGGCGCGCGAACGCTTTCTCAACTCCGACAACGCGGCGCTCGTCGTTGCCGGGCCCGTAGATTACAACCGCGTTATGCGCGCGCTGCGACAACAACTCGGCGGGTGGCGCAAAGGCGACCGCACGTTTCCCCCGACTTTCCGGCAGCCCGACGCGCCGGACGCGCGCACGCTTCTCGTTGATTTTTCTGCTAACAATTCTTCAAACAACTTCCCCGTTGAAGTGCGCCTTGCCCTGCGCGGCGTCGCCCGCTCCGACCGCGATGCGGCGGCGGCGAAATTGCTTGCGCTCGTCGCCCGCGAACGCTGGTTGAAATCGTTTGGCGCAACTGCGAACGAATCTTTCAAAGCGAGCCACGATTCTTACGCGCTCGGCGGAGTTTTTATGATGAGCGCCACTGTCAGCGACGCGGCGGCGGCGAAGCGTGCCATTGATGCCGGGCGCGCGGCGCTCAAAGAGTTAATGACTGCGCCTCTCTCCGCCGCCGAATTAGCACGCGCCAAGAGCGACGCGATGGCAACCGTCAATCCGCAGGCAAGCACTCTCGATTCGCTCGCTCTGCGCTGGCTTGATGCGGAAACGTATAAGTCAGCTTCCGCTAATGAAACTTCTTCGATGGAGACTTTAACGGCCGCCGACGTGCAGCGCGTGGCGGGCAAGTTATTCCGCGACGAAAAACTTGTGACAATCGCGGTCGGAGACGCGCAACAACTGCGCGCGGCGTTGCCGGATGCCGTGCAAGAGTCGAAGGCCGCGGCCACTCCGCAGAATCCGCCGCGCCCGCGCCCGTAAGCAATTTGCAACTTAATCACAAGCGTTTCGCAACCATCAAAGATCGCCAACTAATCTATTGTGCTTAACACAGAGAAGACGCCGGAAGCGACAGCGACAGCAACAGTGGCAGGCCGCGCTCACAGCGAGCGGATACGCGAGATGTTTGCCCGGATAGCCGAGCGTTACGATCTTTTGAATCACCTGTTTTCGGGAAATACGGATAAACGCTGGCGACGGATTGTCGCAAAAACGGCGAGTGAAAAGTTTCCGCCCGCTACTGACGCGCTGGTGCTCGACGTGGCATGCGGCACGGGCGACCTTTCACTTCAATTCAAGCGCGATGGTTTCCGGCGCGTCGTCGGAGTTGATTTTTGTCGCCCGATGCTTGAGATCGCCGCCCGTAAAGCAGAAGGAAAACTTCCGCTTCTCGAAGCGGACGCCCTCTCGCTGCCCTTCGCCGACAATTCGTTTGACGTGATCACGATTGGCTTCGGGCTAAGAAATCTGGCGAGCGTCGAAGCGGGGTTAAACGAACTGCGGCGTGTGTTGAAATTGAATGGCGCGCTTTACGTGCTTGAATTCTCGAAGCCGGTGGTTCCCGGCTTTAGCCAGCTCTTTCAATTTTACTTCCGGCGCGTCTTGCCGCCTATCGGCGACGCCGTTAACGGCGGGCAAGGCGCTTACGTTTACTTGTCCGATTCGGTGCAGCGTTTTCCCGACCAAAAAGAACTTGCCGCGTTGATGCGCAAAGCCGGTTTTGAAGAAGTTAAGTATCGCAACTTAACAGGTGGCATCGCCGCTCTACACACGGGCGTGCGTTCACGCTAAAACAGATTAAGTTTGATTGCGCCGGAGAATATAAACTTCCTGCGCGATCAGAAAACGTAGTCCGAAGGGCATGTCTCAAATCGCGCGCGACGGCAGTCGGGGCTGTTGCGCAGGTAGGAGTGCCGTCCCTTCGGACTACGTTTTTTATTTTCCGCTCCGTTCAACTTCCTCGCGCGCGTTAAGTTTCCTCTTCGCGGCTGATCATCTCGGCCGTGTTCAATGTTATCATCACGGCGGAAGTTCAATCTTGTTGCGAGCGCGCTGCCGAGCGTCAGCCGCTCACCCCTGATGAAACATAAACTATTCGATTACACGCGCCGATTCCTGTTGCTGCTGCTCGTCGTCTGGACGGTCGTCTCGCTCGTCACGCTGCTCATCGAACTTGTGCCCGGCGATCCGGCAGTAGCCATCCTCGGCGAACAGGCGACGCCCGAACAGATCGAACAATTCCGCGAAAAGCACAACCTCAACCGTCCCGCTTTCTTCTTCACTTACGCGCCCAACGACGCGGGCAACCGCGAATTTAAGTGGCACGGCTTCGACAACCGCTATATTGATTATTGGCGCGGGATTTTGCGCGGCGACATGGGCAACTCGTTTCGCACCGACCGCCCCGTGGTCGATCTCGTTCTCAGCCGCTACCCGGCGACGATTCAGTTGGCGATTGCCGCGCTCTTAGTCGCCGTCGCGCTGGCGATTCCCTTGGGCGTCGTCGCCGGAAAGAATCGCGGCACATGGGTTGACAACGTTCTCTCGGTCGTCGCTCTACTCGGCATCAGTTTGCCGAGTTTCGTCGTCGGCCCGGCGCTCATCTATCTCTTCGGGGTCAGGCTCGGCTGGCTCGCCCCGTCGGGACGCTTCCACCCGGAAGACATCATCCTCCCGGCCGTCACGCTCGGCGCGGCGCTCTCCGCCCTGCTTACACGCATGGTGCGCTCATCGGTCATTGAAGAACTCGGCGAAGATTACGTTCGCACGGCGCGGGCGAAAGGTTTGAGCGAGGGAAAAGTTGTCTACAAGCACGTTTTGAAGAACGGGCTAATTCCGGTAGTCACGATCTTAGGACTCCAACTCGGCGTGCTGCTCGCAGGCGCGATCATCACGGAGAAGATTTTCAATTGGCCCGGACTTGGCTTGCTGCTCATTGACGATGGCATCGGCAAACGTGACTACCGCCTTGTGCAAGGCTGCGTGCTCGTCATCAGCGTCACCTACATCTTCGCCAACACGATGACTGACATCGTTTATCGCTGGCTCGACCCACGTATTAGGCTATCGTAACCATGCGGAGCATTTAGATTAGTGGTGGAAAGGAGATTTAATGTCTGCTGAGAAAGATGAACAGTGGCAAGAAGCTATCCGGCAACATTTAGACGCCGTTCGAGCCTTCGTTGATGCCACTTCTAAACTTAGCCCGGGAACTTGGCTGCGTCCGGTAGGCGAGGGGAAATGGTCGCCAGCCGAAATTTCGGAGCACCTGAAACTAGTATATGAAGGAACCTTACTTGAACTGAGAGGTGGCACCGGCATTAAGATTCGCTCGAACTGGTTACTGCAACGCTTCCTGCGGCTCACAATCCTGCCTCGAATATTAAAGACGGGTAAATTCCCGAAGGGCGCTAAGTCTCCGCACGAGATGCGACCAACAACTGTTATTGAAGACCAGCCTAAAGCATTAGCGCAGTTCTCTTCGCTTGCCGGAGAGTTTCAGTCGGAGTTGGTGAAGCGGAAAGGGTTGCTAGGAACACGTCTCACGCATCACGTGTTCGGTTACCTGAATGCGCTCGAAGGACTGCGACTCGTCACAATGCACATTGTCCATCATCAAAGACAATTGCCATAATAGAAAGTTAGTATTTGAATGATGCTCGGCGCTGCGCAATAACTCATTCAACCGGAGCGGAATCAGCTTGCTTTTCATTCGCAGGATTGAAGGCTTGGTACAATGCTTCCCGCCCGTTTAATTCGGGTGTTTGTTGCGATGGACCCACATCTTCGCCGGAGTTTGTTCGATACTTTTCAGGCTTTTTTGGCGTGCTTAATTGAAAAGGTAATATAATGAACCGTCTCGCCATCTTCGGCTTAGTCGTCGTCGGCATTCTCGTTATCGTCGCTCTGTTCGCGCCGCTTATTGCGACGCACGACATCGGCGCGACCAACCTTGGGGATCGCTTCATGTCGCCTTCTGCCGAACACTTCTTCGGCACAGATGCGACGGGGCGCGATGTCTTTTCGCGCGTCGTCTACGGGGCGCGCATCAGTTTGCGTGTCGGGTTGATCGTTGTCGCCGTGTCTGCTTTCATCGGAACTGTCGTCGGCGCACTCGCCGGGTATTACGGCGGCTGGATTGACTCAATCGTTTCGGGTTACGTCTTCAACGTCTTCCTCGCCTTTCCCGGCTTGCTGCTGGCGATTGCGATGGTGGCTTTCCTCGGCGCGGGGTTGAACAAACTGATTCTCGCCCTTTGCATCATCGGCTGGGTCGGCTACGCGCGCGTGATTCGCGGTCAGGTGTTGAAAGTGCGCGAATATGATTTCGTGCAGGCGGCGCGCGCGCTCGGCGCGAGCGATATGCGCATTCTCTTTCGTCATGTGCTGCCGAACGCAATTCAGCCGCTCATCGTGCAGGCGAGTTTAGGGATGGCGGGCGCGGTGTTGAGTGAGGCGGCGTTGTCGTTCCTAGGACTCGGCGTGCCGCCGCCCGCGCCGTCGTGGGGCGTAATGCTTGAAGAAGCGCGCGATCTCGCAACGCTCTCCTCCGCGCCGCACACGCTCATCTTCCCCGGCATCGCGGTTGCCCTCAGCGTGCTCGCCTTCAACTTCATCGGCGACGGTTTACGCGAACGCCTCGACCCACGCCAGCGCAGTCGCTAAGGGAGCCAAGGGGAAAGCCTGTTGTTCTTTCCGTTCTGACTCCTAACTTCTGATTTCTGACTTCCTTTTACGAATGACCCCTGACTTCTTTTCGTTACTTTCTCGTGCCTGTTCAGCGATGCGCGTTCTGCTATGATTTTGTTTTTCCGAATTACTGATGCGTGTCTTTTATTCACCACGATATTACGCGGAGATCGGCGAGGGGCACATTTTCCCGATTCGCAAATTTGAATTTGTACGCGACCGTCTGCTGAAGGAAGGCACGCTCGCTCCCGCCGACCTCATCGAACCGCAACCTGCGGCGACTGTGGACGTGCTGCTTGTGCACACGGAAGATTACGTGACGCGCCTGCGCGCCGGGGCACTCACCGAAAGAGAGATCAGGCGACTCGGTTTGCCGTGGTCGAAGTCGCTTGTGCGGCGTTCGTTCCTCGCCGTCTCAGGCACGATAGGCGCGGCGCGCGCGGCGCTCGATGAAGGCATCGGGGCGAATCT
This sequence comes from Pyrinomonadaceae bacterium, assembly GCA_013696465.1. GTDB lineage: Bacteria > Acidobacteriota > Blastocatellia > Pyrinomonadales > Pyrinomonadaceae > JACCYN01. Next base: position 2,911 of record JACCYN010000245.1, on the reverse strand, counting down.
CGCGGGCGGCACGCATCACGCCTTTCCTGATCGCGGTGAGGGCTTCTGCGTTTTCAACGATGTGGCGATTGCGATCCGCGTTCTGCGCCGCGACGGGCTGGTGCGGCGCGCGGGCGTTGTGGACTGCGACGTTCATCAAGGCAACGGCACGGCTGTGATCTTCGCCGAAGACGAAGATACGTTTACCTTCTCGATGCACGGAGCGAAAAACTATCCGCTCTTCAAAGCGCGCTCGACGCTTGACGTTGAACTGCCGGATAAGACGGGTGATAAAGATTACCTTCGCGCGCTGGAGCAACACCTTCCGCAAGTGTTTGCGAGCAAACCGCAAATCGTTTTCTACCTAGCGGGCGCTGATCCGTTCGAGCGTGACAAACTCGGCAGGCTCGCGCTCTCGATGGAGGGCTTGCGCGCGCGCGACGTGTTTGTGTTGCGCGAAGCGAAGCGGCGCGGCGTGCCCGTTGTCACCGTGATGTCCGGCGGCTACGCGGCGAATATCGAGGACACGGTTGAGATTCATTGCAACACGATCCGCGCCGCGCGAAACGTGTTCGACGGGTTGGAGTGTTGAGAGAGCCAAATTCTTTATGAACATCGTCGTTATCGGTAGCGGCTTCGGCGGGCTTTATGCTGCAATCCTTTTGCAAGCGCAGGGACACAGCGTCACTATCTTCGAGAAGCGTGACAAACCGGGCGGGCGCGCTTACGTCTACGAGCAAGACGGATTCAAGTTCGACGGCGGCCCGACGATCATCACCGCCCCGTGGCTCATTCACGATCTCTTTGCGCGTTGCGGCAAACGTTCGGAAGATTACGTCGACTTAGTTCCCGTCGATCCCTTCTACAACATTCGCTTTGAAGACGGCTCAGTGTTTCACTACAACGGCGACCGCGAAAGACTCTTGGCGGAGATTCGCAAGTTTAACCCTGACGACGTAGAAGGCTATCTTCGATTCTTGCGCGCGACTGAAAGGATTTACAAAACCGGATTCGCGCTTATTGATAAACCGTTCACGCGCTTCTCCGATATGCTGCGCGTGATTCCAGACATGGCGCGTTTGCGTTCGCACAAGTCGGTCGCGCAGTTCGTCAATTCATTTATTAAAGACGAACGCTTGCGCCAAGTCTTTAGCTTTCATCCGCTACTCATCGGCGGCAATCCTTTTCAAAGCACTTCGATCTACGCGCTGATCCACAAGCTTGAGCAAGAATCCGGCGTCTGGTTTGCGCGCGGCGGCACGGGCGCGCTCGTCAATGCGTTGGTGCAACTTTTCAAAGACATCGGCGGGCGCATCGAACTCAATGCGGAGACAAAGGAGATTATCATCGAGCCGACGACGCGAAGGGCGCGCGGCGTGCGACTCTCAACGGGTGAGACGGTTGCGGCTGATGTTGTTGTATCAAACGCCGATGTCGCATTCACGTATTTGAATCTCGTGCCCGCAGAGTTTCGACGCAAGTATAGCGACCGCAAAGTGAAGCGTAAGCGATATTCGATGTCGCTCTTTGTGATCTACTTCGGCACGAATCGGAAATACGACCACGTTGCGCATCACGAGATTCTCATGGGGCCGCGCTATCGCGGACTTGTTGACGACATCTTTCGTCGCAAGCATCTGCCGGAAGATTTCTCGCTCTACCTGCATCGCCCGACCGCCACCGACCCCGACCTCGCGCCTCCGGGTTGCGATTGCTGGTATGTGCTCTCGCCCGTGCCGCACCTCGGCGGCACAACGGATTGGACAGAGAAGGCTCAACCTTACCGCGATGCGATCATGAAGTATTTAGAAGATCGTTATCTGCCCGATCTCTCAAAACACATCGTGACGGAGCACCGCATCGATCCGCTTCATTTCCGTGACACGCTCAACAGCTACTTGGGCAGCGCCTTCTCCGTCGAACCCATCCTCACGCAATCCGCGTGGTTTCGCCCGCACAACCGCAGCCAAGACATCCCGAACCTTTACTTCGCGGGCGCGGGCACGCATCCCGGCGCGGGGCTTCCGGGCGTGATGAGTTCCGGCAAGATCGTCGCAGATTTGATCGGCGATGCGCGCATGAAAGCGGTGGCAAACTAATCCTCATTTGAAACATCAATTATACTGCGACCATGCTTTCCCTTCGTGAGTTGAGAGCGTGGTCGCAAATCGCTTTAGTGAAAACATGAAAACGATTTCGGAATGAAGCTGATGAGAAGGCTTTGGCGATTGATTAAATGGGCGGTTTTGGGTGTCGCGGCGATTCTTATTTTCTGGCTCGTTTATGAAGCCGCCACGTTCCCGCGTCCCGGAAAACTTCGCACTGCCGATCCGCAGACGACGGCGCTCATCGAAGCGCGCGCGGACGAAGCGCGAGCGCGTGGGCTTCAACCGAAGCGTCTGCAAATGTGGGTGCCGATTGATCGTATCTCGCCTCATTTGCAACGCGCCGTTATTGCCGGTGAAGACACAAATTTTATGGCGCATCGCGGCTTCGACTACGAAGCGATCCAGCGCGCGTGGGATGATGCGCAACGCGAGGCGGCGAAGGAAGCGAAAGAGGAAGGCGAGCAGGACACTTCGAGTTGGATTCCGGCGATGCCGAATTTCAAGCGCGGCGCGTCAACGATTTCGCAGCAACTCGCCAAGAATCTTTATCTGTCGCGCGAGCGATCCTTCTTGCGGAAGGGACGCGAGGCGGCGATCACATATTTTCTCGAACGCAATTTATCGAAACGCCGGATTCTCGAAATTTACCTCAACGTTATCGAATGGGGCGACGGCATCTACGGCGCGGAAGCGGCGGCGCGCACCTACTTTAACAAATCGGCCGCCAACCTCACCCCGCAGGAAGCCGCCTATCTCGCCGCGATGATCCCAAGCCCGCTCAACATCTTCAACCCGCAAAAGAATCCGCGCCGCGTTAAGCGTCG
>JACCYN010000031.1 GCA_013696465.1 Pyrinomonadaceae bacterium | reverse complement strand
GCGGAAGAGAAACCTTCCGCCGCGCCTCGTTCCCATTTAGGTTTGCGCCTCTTTAGTTAAGCGCGAAGATGATGGTTTCAAGCTACCGCTTATTGTCACGGTTCGTCGGCGCGCTTGCGCCGCGTGCGCGCGTGGCATCAGTTTCCTCAACCTCGACATCAGTGCGCTTCACGGTGTCGCGCACCGTCTCCGTGCGCTCTTGCACATCTTTGTTAACAACGACTTCTTCGACGACGCGGGCTTGTTTGCCGACGACCGCTTCCTCGGCGCGCGTCGTTACTTCAATCATGCCGTCTTTAGCGTTTCTCAAGTCGGCGTCGGTCACTGCGCGATCCACCGGGCGGCGTTCGACGTTGATGTGCTCTTCGCGCAAATTAACTTGCGCCTCGACCGGTTTTTCCGATACGCGATTGTAGACGCGCACGCCGCCGCGCTCGACCTGACGCTTGCCGACCGACAGTTGCTCTTCGATCACGGGCAACGCGTACTCGCCCTGCGTGCGGTCTTTGTTAATGTACATTTCGTCAGAACTGCTCGCGCGATACTGCTTCGACTGCTCGTTAAGATCAAGCGCGCCGCGTGAGTTGAGTAATTCAAGCACGTCGTCAACCTTATTGTCTTCAACATGCACGCTCAAAAGCGTGTTGCCGCGCCGCAAGCCTTCGTTATAGACGCGCGCCGCATCAGCCGTGACGCCGCGACTCGTCAGGCGGCTCGTCACATCGCCCGCGCTCTTTTCGATCACTTCAACGTCGTTACCCGTGATGCTAAGTTGTTTCAATTCTTTTACGACCGCCTGCGCATCCTGTGTGCTGCGGAATAAGCTAACAATTGTATTCGCCATTTTTCTGTTCCCTTGTTTAATTAGAACACTCGCAAGAAGTTTTCCGTTGCGAGGTTTGACCGATTATTGTATACGACAAGAACTGGAATTATTGACTTCGTTCGCTGTCGCCCTCTTGCGTTCTCATTTCACCATCTGCGCGCTCGATTTCAACTTCCTCACTGCGCAGCGTCACAACCTGCGGGTTGCGCCTTTCGACTTGCTGACGGGTGACATGCAGTTCTTCCTTCAGCATCAGCCGCTTCTCAACTACCAGCACTTCTTCCATCAGCGGAATGATCATCCGCCCGTCTTCGTAGCGCACGTCAACCGGAGCGTCAATAACGCGATTCACCGCCACGCGCTCGACTCTGACTTCTTCCGCCATCAGCGGTTCGTCAACCGTCTCCTCGTGCTCGCGCACAAACTTTCTGATTCGCACCCGCCCAGTCTCAACCACTCGTTTGCCGACGTGCAATTCTTCGGCGATCACGGGGATGACTGTGCTTTCCGTCGCCGCGCCCGTTTGAGTTGTCGTCCCGGTTGTTGTCGCCCCGGCCGTCATCGTCGCGGCGCGCTCGCGGCTAAATTCGACGAAACTTGCAGGCAGAAAAAAGTTTCCATCTTGTTGTTTCTGGAGTACGGTTGCGGGAACAAGGACATTCGTGCCGTCGGCGAGATGAATGGGAATTTCGGTTGCGCCGGAACGCAGTGCGGCGGACGAAAGATCAATGGAGCCGCGTAATCCGTCCCGGTCAATCACTGTTGCTAAGTTTTCTTCTCGCATAGTTTCTCAATGCCCTTCACCGGAAATTATGCTGAACGCATACTTCAACTGATTTCGCGCGTCTTAATCGGTTGCACGCCGATAAAGATTTCTCCAGAACTGAAAAGTCGTCTGAGAATTTTTCGCGGCTTGTTCCCAAACGCTCGCTCTTGTGTGTGCAATCGCAATGAGCAATCTACATGCCAGCTTTTGCGACGTATGTAGATTGCTCTTAAGCGTACTAAATCTTAGCGGCTCGTTTTTGGCGATCAGAAATGTGTGAGAATTAGAAGTAAATTGGCGAAGAAGAAACGATTGCATTGAAGAATACTCCGTTCGTTAAATGATTTCGAGGAGCAACCGTAAAAGCATTCGTGGATTTTCCGTACGCTTTTTAGCTTGCCAGTCCGCGACGCTAAACGTAAGAAATTAAAAGAAGTGTGAAACAGAACCGTCACAGATGAGGGGCGACGTTAAGTTTCGCTTAAAAGTGGCTGTTGCGCCACATTAGTGAAGCCTTAAGTGCCGGAAGCGAGTCGAGCGCGGTGTAGTGTAAGCGCACGCGAGTGTTCTCATTATGGTATTGCGCCTTTTATCGGGAGATGTGTTTACGCAATCGCGGCGGCGAAGTTTCCGAGCAACGATAGAGGAAAGCTGTCCGCCTAGCCTCCGTCCGTCAATCTCGGTGGCGCGGCGCGCGAACAGAACTTGACCATCACTTTAAGCGCGAATGGAACTTGACCTTCTTGCTTGGCTGAAAGGTAATAGTTATAATTCGCCGCGCAGTTGGAGATAATTCGTTTTGAACTTCTTTCATCCCTGCTGATTGAAGCATCGCCCCACCTCGCTTCGTGATGCTTGCGGCAAATTTCCGACTGCGCCTTTGACAAAAGTGCTCCGAACTTTCCGGCAACGCGCGCGGCGGATGAAGCGTAAAGCGCGCTTCGGTTCTCGTCGCTCAAGGAAATGATTGTGACGGCAAATCAACTTGATCATCTTGTCCCGTACATCCGACTTTGTGTTTAACGATTCTCCTAATTAAGCAATGAAAGAATGTCCTGTCTGCCGACGCTGTTTCCCCGATCATTTCAACAACTGTCCGAGCGATGGCGACTCGCTGATGCACTCGATTGCGGGCGAGCCGGTCTTAGACGGCCGCTATCAACTCGAAGCACGTCTCGGTCAGGGCGGCATGGGCGTCGTTTACCGCGCCCGCCACATCTTCCTTAAAACCGCGCACGCGATCAAAGTTATTCTCCCCGATTTGGTCGGCAACGATCCGATGCTCGTGACGCGCTTCCGTCAAGAGGCGATGGCGGCGGCCGCGATCCGTCACCAAAACATTATCGCCGTCACTGACTTCGGCGTGGCGCGCGGCACGATGCCGTTCCTCGTGATGGAATATGTGCAAGGGAAATCTCTACACGACATTCTGGAGGAGCAGGGAAGACTCAGGCCTGCTGAAGCTTTGGACATCATGTCGGGCGTCGCGGCTGGCGTCGGCGCGGCACACCGCCACGGCATTGTACACCGCGATCTGAAGCCTCTGAACATCATGCTGTTGGGAGACACGCCACCGCCCGTTGGTATTAAGGTGCTCGACTTCGGTTTGGCGAAAATTAAATCCGGCGAACTCTTAGGATCGTTCGTCGCCGCGCAGACGACCGGCCTCATGGGTTCGCCTTTCTACATGGCGCCCGAACAGTGGTCGGAGGAAGAACCGGACGTGCGCGCCGATGTCTATAGCCTCGGCGTGATTCTCTTCCAGATGCTCGCGGGCGACGTGCCGTTCAAAGCTCCTTCGATTCCGGCGATCATGAAGAAGCACCTTATGGCCGAGCCGCCCGCGTTCAGCACTCTTAACGCGAACGTGCCGGGCGAGATCGAAAAAGTTGCGCTTCACGCTTTGGAAAAAAACCCGGACAAGCGACCGCAGACGGTCGAAGACTTCATCGGCGAATTGCGCGACGCGGTAGCGCGGACAAGCGGGCCATCGTTTGAGCGCACGCAGATGATTGATTCGTTTTCCGAAACGATTGCGGGCGGAGGGATGACGCAGGACAGCCTTGGAGAAATGACAAGCGACAGGCTCGCGGGCACGATCAGTTCCAGCGCGTTGAATCAATCCGCGCAAGCGGATCAGGCGGCGGTGATGGAGCGCGAGCGGCAGGCGCAAGAAGAGAAAGCTCGTCAGGCGCGCGAACGCGAAGAAGCGCAACGCCGCCAGCAGCGACAACAACAGGAAGCGCAGGCTGCAGCGGCGCGACAAGCTGAAGAGGAAAGGCGACGCCGCGAGGCCGAAGAACAACAGCGTCAAGTTGAACAACGTGCGCGCGAAGAACGCGAACGGCAGGAGCGCGAGCGCCAAGAACGAGAACGCAGAGCGCAGGAAGCGGACTTGGCGGCGACACGCTACGATGCGCCGCCGGACGCCGGGCAAGTGACCGGGCAGGGGCAGAATGTTTCCACAGCGCAGAACATCGGCGCAAATACGGCCGGAAACATCCCGCCCGGCAATGTTTCAGGCGCGAATCAAAACGTCAACTGGCAACAGCAACAATATCAAAATCAACAGAGTTTGCCGCCGCCCGCCGCGCCGCAATTTCAGCAACATCAATTTCAGACGGCCGCTCCCGCCGTCGTCGCGCCTAAAAAATCGCGTCTGCCGCTCATTGCCGGAATCGCCGCCGTGCTCACCGTCCTCATGCTTGCGGGATTAGCGGGCGTCTATTTCGCTTTCCTGCGCGATGATGGAGAAGTTGTCAACAATAACAACGCGCCAATTGTGAACAACAACGGCGCGCGTCCGAGTCCAAGTCCAACCGCAGGCGGCAGCGGCGGCACGGCGACCCCGCGCGCCGAGATGGTTTCAATCACTGGCGGCACATATCAGATGGGTCGCAACGGCGGTTCCGCGCAGGAAACTCCGGTGCGCGCCGTCACGGTCGGCAATTTCGCAATGGATAAAACCGAAGTGACCAACGCCGAATACGCCGAGTTTGTGGGGGCGAAGAATCATCCAGCACCGACAGGGTGGACGGCCGGGAAACCTCCTGTCGGGCAGGAGCAGTGGCCGGTGCAGTTCGTCGCTTACGACGACGCGGTGGCTTTCGCGCGCTGGCGTTCGGAGCGCGACGGCGTGACATATCGTCTGCCGACCGAAGAGGAATGGGAGTATGCGGCGCGCGGCGGAAGCGCGGCCAATCTCTACCCGTGGGGCAACAGTTGGAGCGAGGATGTCGCTAACTTAGGCACGGGCGGCGGCGCGACCGTTGACTTCCCGAAACCCGTCGGCTCGTACCCGAAGGGCGTGACGCCGACGGGCTTGCAAGACATGATCGGCAACGTCTGGGAGTGGACTTCTTCAAAGGCTTCGTT
>JACCYN010000183.1 GCA_013696465.1 Pyrinomonadaceae bacterium | reverse complement strand
GTGACAACGGGGATTGCGAGCGAAACCGATATTGAAATTGCAACCGGACTCGCGCCCAACACAACGGTCGTGACAGGCCCGACGCGCGTCTTCCGCAACTTGAAAGACGGCACGGTTGTCAAACCGCAGACGCGGCGACCGGGCGGCGCGAACTCGAACGCCAACTCGAACGGGAGCGGCGGCGTATGAGCGATCAAACAGCCGCCGCAACTTCCTCGAGTGTCATCGGGGAAACGCCGATCACGCTCGACGCGCTCGAACGCGGCGACTTGCTCGCGCACGACGCCGTGCCCGCCTCGCTCATCTCGATGCGCGAAATCTGGAAGTCGTACCAGATGGGCGAGGAGACGGTTCACGCCCTGCGCGACGTCTCCTTCGACGTGCAGAAGGGCGAGTACCTTGCGATCATCGGCCCTTCCGGTTCGGGCAAATCAACCTTGATGAATCTGATCGGCTGCTTAGATACGCCAAGCAAAGGGCGCTACTGGATCAATAGCAAGCTCGTCTCCGAAATGGACGATGACGAACTCGCGCGCATCCGCAACCAAGAGGTCGGCTTCGTCTTCCAAACTTTTAATTTGCTTGCGCGCGCCACCGCCCTGCACAACGTCGAACTGCCGCTCATCTACGCCGGAACTTCGACGGCCGAGCGCCGCGAACGTGCCGAACGTTCGTTGACCTCCGTTGACTTGGCAGATCGCATGACGCACCGCCCGAACGAACTCTCCGGGGGTCAACGTCAGCGTGTCGCCATCGCCCGCGCGCTCGTCAACCATCCTTCGATTCTTCTCGCTGACGAACCGACGGGCGCGCTCGACTCGCAGACGAGCCGCGACATCATGAATTTGTTTGAGCGCCTGCACGCCGAAGGCAACACGATCATCGTCGTCACGCACGAACCCGACATCGCCGCCCGTGCGCATCGAGTGATCTCAATCCGTGACGGCGGCATCGAAAGAGACGAGAAGATTAAGTAGTTAATTTTTTAAGCGGTACACTGTCGTGAAATTCAGCGAAACCCTTAAACTTGCTTTAGCCGCGATCCGGGCGCACAAACTGCGCTCGGCGTTAACGCTGCTGGGAATGATCATCGGCGTCACGGCCGTCGTCGTCGTCGTTTCGATGATCCAAGGCTTCAACACTTACGTTGACGAGAAGATCGCCAACATCGGCTCGAAGACGTTCAGCATCTACCGCTTCGATTTCTTCAACGATTTTAAGAACACCGACACGCTCGCCGCCGCGCAGCGCCGCAACACGCCACTGACGCTCGAAGAGTTTGATTTCTTGCGGGCGCGCGCCCAAGTGATCGATCAACTCGGCGCGCAAACTTTCCCGTCGAGGGCTGAAGTCAAGCGCAGCAGCGTCACGCTTCAAGCCGTAATGGTGAGCGGCACGACCGCCAACATCGCCGAGATCACCAACACCGACATTGCCGACGGGCGTTACTTCACCGACGCGGAAACGGACGCCGCCACGCGCGTCTGCTTTCTCGGCTCGGACATAGCTGATAAATTATTTCCGAGCGGCGGGGCGCTCAATGGGGAGATTTACATCCGCGGCGTGCCCTACCGCGTGATCGGCGTCGCCGTCGAAGAAGGCACAATCTTCGGTCAACCGCAAGACACATACATCAACGTGCCCTTGAAAACTTTCGCGCGCAACTTCGGGCCGCTCATTAACCAGCGCTCGCTCTATTTCGTCGGCAAGGCGCGCTCCGACGAACTTTTCGACGACGCCGTTGAGGAGGCGCGCAGTTTGATGCGCGTCAAGCGTCGTTTAACCGGAAGCGAAAAAGACAACTTCGCCGTGATCACGCCCGACGCGGTGACGGGCTTGCGCGACCGCATATTCGGGCCGATCTTCATCGTCGCCATCGCCGTGCCCGGCATCGCGCTTGTCGTCGGCGGCATCGTGATCATGAACATCATGCTCGTCTCCGTTACTGAACGCACGAAGGAGATCGGCATTCGCAAAGCCCTCGGCGCGCGGCGTGGCGACATCTTGAAACAGTTTCTCGTCGAGGCGATTACGCTTTCAGCTATTGGCGGCGCAATCGGAGTTTTCCTCGCATGGATCATCGGGCTTGCAATCTCACACTTTTTCCTTCAAACACGCCTTTCAACAGTAGCTATTATTGTTGCTGTTACGGTTTCCGGCGGTATCGGCGTGCTCTCAGGGATTTTCCCGGCGTGGAAAGCCGCGCGGCTCGATCCGATTGAAGCTTTGAGGGCAGACTAAAAGGAGTCAGCAGACAGAAGTCGGAATGGAAAAACAAGCTGCTTTCATTTTTGTCTCCTGACTTCTAACTCCTGAATACTGATTTTTATGAAACTTATTCGCAGCGACATTTATGAAAACCTGAAGATGGCGCTCTCGACTTTGCGCGCCAACAAGCTGCGTTCGTCTCTGACGGTCGTCGGCGTGGTGATCGGCGTGTGGACGGTGATCGCCATCGCCTCGATCATTAGCGGCATTGACATGGCGGTGAAGAAGGAAGTGGAATCGTTCGGCACGCGCTCGATCTTTCTCTACAAATTCGACATCGGTGTGCGAACGAGCGAGCCGACGCGCGAAGAGCGAATGCGTAAGGATTTAACTTACGAAGACGCACTGGCCATCAATCAACTGCCGACGGTCGAGGTCGCCGTTCCCTTTCTCAACATCACGAACAACCGCTGGGGGAAGAAACTCCTCGTCGGCAAGAACGGCAAGACCTCTGCCTCGGTGCGACTGCAAGGGACGCTTCCTGAATTCGAGCGCGCGGGCACGGAGGTGCTCTCGGACGGACGTTTCTTCGCCCAATTTGAAAACGACACGAACCAAGAAGTGGCCGTCATCGGCTCAAGCGTCGCGGACAACTTCTTTCCATATAGCTCGCCGGTTGGCGACACGATTGACATTGGCGGGCGCGAGTTTCGCATTCTCGGCGTGCTGCAAAAGCGCGAGCAGTTCGGCGGCGGCGACGGCAGCAACGACGAGAACAACGTCATCTATGTGCCTTACGAAGTTGCGCGCAAACTGAAGCCGAACGCCGAAGATTTATTCATCCTTGCCGTCGCCCGCGCCGGAATGATGGACGAGGCGAAGGATCAGGTGACAGACCTTTTGCGCCTCCGCCGCCAAGTCCCTTCGGACAAACCTAACAACTTCGGCGTCGCAACGGCCGAATCAATCATTTCCAGCTTTCGCTCGATTATGGCGGGCGTCGCCGTTGCGATGGTCGCCATCTCAAGCGTCGGACTCATGGTCGGCGGGATCGGCGTGATGAACATCATGCTTGTGTCTGTGACCGAGCGCACGAAGGAGATCGGCACGCGCAAAGCCATCGGCGCGCGGCGGTCGGACATCCTGTGGCAGTTCCTCATTGAAGCGATGACGCTGACGGGCGCGGGCGGGATGATCGGATTGCTGTTCGGCTGGGTAACGTCAATGATCATCCGCCTGTTCCTTCCCTCTTACGTCCCCATGTGGGCACCCGTCGCCGGCGTGGTCGCGTCGGTCGGCATCGGACTCATCTTCGGTTTGTGGCCCGCTTGGAAAGCCGCGCGGCTCGATCCGATTGAAGCGTT
>JACCYN010000153.1 GCA_013696465.1 Pyrinomonadaceae bacterium | reverse complement strand
TGCACAGCGCATCCTCCCGACTTCAAATCGCAAATCTGCAATCAAAAATCGAAAATTACTTCTTTCCATATCCACCGCCGCCCGGCGTTTCAATCCGCACAATGTCGCCCGCCTCCAACTGCCACGTTCCTTTCGCTTCGATGTTTCGCGCGTCTCCGTCGCGGCTCAGGATCGTGTTGCGCCCCGCGCTTCCGTCCCCGCCGCCAAACAAACCGTAAGGTTTCGTGCGGCGACGGTCAGCAAGCAGCGACATGCGCGCCGGAGCAAGCATCTCGATCTCGCGCACGAGTCCGTCGCCACCGCGTGTTCGCCCCGCGCCGCCTGAATTTTCACGAATCGCGTAGCGACGCACGCGCAGAGGGTAAGCGTACTCCAGAGCTTCGGCGGGCGTGTTCAAACTGTTCGTCATGTGCGTGTGCACGCCGCTCAAACCATCCGAAGTCGGGCGCGCGCCCATGCCGCCCGCAATCGTTTCGTAGTAAGCGAACTCTTCGCCCGTGCGCGGGTCAACGCCGCCGACGGTCAAGTTGTTCATCGTCCCCTGACTCGCCGCCGGAATCTTCTCCGGCAATGCTTGTGCTAAAGCTTTGAACAGCACGTCAACTATGCGTTGCGACGTTTCGACGTTTCCGCCCGCGACGGCCGCCGGATGACGCGCGTTGACGATTGTGCCCTCCGGCGCGACGACTGTGATCGGCTCCATCAACCCCGCGCTCGCCGGAACGTCGTCCGTCTCGATCAAACATCGAAAAACGTATGAGACGGCCGACACCGTGATCGCCTCTACTGCATTGACAGGCCCCGCGACCTGCGGCGCGCTTCCCGTAAAATCAATCGTCGCCGCGTCGCCCTTAATGGTCACGCGCACGCGAATCGGAATTCTCTCGTCGCTTACGCCGTCCGAATCTAAATAATCTTCGGCCTCATAGAATCCATTAGGGATCGCCGCAATCGTCCGCCGCATCATGCGCGCCGAATATCTGATTAAGTGTCCGGCATACTCTTGCGCCTCTCTCGCGCCTCCTGCACGCCCGGCGATCTCCAGCAATCTTCGCGCGCCCGTCCCCAAAGAACCGAGTTGCGCTCTCAAGTCGGCTTCGCGCTCACCCGCCGCGCGCACGTTTGCCAACAGCACGCGCATCACGTCCTCAGCCGCGCGCCCTTCGCGCATGATACGCACCGGCGGCAGACGAATCCCTTCGGCGTAAATGTCCGCCGCAAGCCCCATCGAACCCGGCGTCGCCCCGCCCACGTCCGCGTGATGCGCGCGGTTCGCAACGTAGAACAGAGGAGAGCGAGCAGTAAGCAGTGAGCCGTGAGCAGTTTTGCTTTTTCTATTTTCTGATTTTTTCCCCTTACTGCTTACTGCTCTCTGTTTACTTTCCTCAAACACTCCGGCGACGAGCGTGATGTCCGGCAAATGCGTGCCGCCCGCAAACGGATCGTTAAGCGCCACGACATCGCCGGGCGCGAGTCTCATTTCATTTAACACGACGCCCACCGCCATCGGCATCGAACCGAGATGCACGGGCATGTGGTCGCCCTGCGCGATCACGCGACCCCGTGCGTCAAAGACGGCGCACGAATAATCGCGTCGCTCCTTGATGTTCGGCGAAAACGCGGTGCGCCGGAGCGCAATGCCCATCTCCTCCGCGACCGATGTATAAAGCGCGCGATAGATTTCCAAAGTCGTCGGATCGAAACTCGTTCGTCGGTTCATAACTCGATGATCAGATTTCCCCTTTCGTCGGCGCGCGCGCGCGCGTCGGCGGGCACAAGTGTCGTCGAAGAGTATTCGGTGACGATACAGGGAGAAGCGAGGCGCGCTCCGGCGGCGAGTTGATCACGATTATAAATCGCAACCCACTCCGCTTTTTTATTTGCAAAGTAAACACCCGCGCTCATGTGTGCAGTTGCCTTTGCGGCCTTCAATGATGATCTCTTCGATGGCGGGCGACTTCTAAATTTTTCGACGACTCCAGTTGAACGCAGGCGCACGTTGACGATCTCGACCGTATTCTCTTTCTGCGCGTAACTGTAACGCGCTTGATGCGCTTCATGAAACGCGGCGGTTAAATCCCCGCTTGCCTTCCAATCTATTTCCAACTCGAACGACTGCCCGCGATAACGCGCCGCCACGCTTCGTTCGTGACGCTGTTTATCGTCCGCAAAACCTTCACGCTTAAGCGCCACCCGCGCCGCGCGTTCCAACTCCTCGAATGCGCGTGCGATCTTTTCTTTTGCCGTCCTCACGTCAAGCATCACCGTGCGACTCGAATCTCGCACGACATCCGACTCCAGCGCGCCGAACGCCGACAATGCGCCTGGAAGCTGTGGTACGACGACGCGCCCGATGCGCAGCGAGCGCGCGAGTTCGACGGCGTGCAAGCCGCCCGCGCCACCGAAGGAGACGAGCGTGAAAGCGCGCGGATCATGTCCGCGCTCTGTCGAGACGCGCCGCAGAGCGCGCTCCATGTTCGCGTTCACAATTCGCACCACTCCAATCGCCGCCTCGCGCGCCGTCACACGCCGCCCGGCCGCCGCGCTCATCTCTTTCGCCAACCTCTCCAACGCTGTTCGGCTTCTTCCTGCGTCCAAACGGAAATCGCCGCCGAGTAAAGATTCTCCGCCGAAGCGATTTAAGAAAAGATTCGCGTCCGTGACGGTCGCAAGCTCGCCGCGACCGTAACACGCGGGGCCCGGAAGCGCGCCCGCCGATTCGGGGCCGACGCGAAGACTTCCGCCCGCATCAACGCGCGCAATCGATCCGCCGCCCGCCCCGACCGTGTGAATGTCCATCGCGGACACGGCGACGGGCAAGCCTGCCACCGTGCCTTCGTTTGTCAGATTGATGCGATTATTCGCGCAGAGCGCAACGTCCGTCGAAGTTCCGCCCATGTCAAACGTAATGATGTTGTCAAACCCGGCACGTCGCGCGACTTCGAGCGCGCCGACGACGCCTGCGGCCGGGCCTGAGAGAATCGTCCGCACGGGTTCGGATACGGCGACGCCCGCCGAGATGCCACCTCCCGAAGACTGCATCACGCGCAAGCGCGGCGCGCTCCTTTGCAGCCGCTTAAGATACCCGCTCATCAGCGGCTGCAGGTAAGCGTTAATGCAGACGGTCGAGGTGCGTTCATATTCGCGGTATTCAGGAAGTATTTCGTGTGAGACGGAGAGCGTGACGTTGAGCGCAGCAAGCGCACGCTTGATTCGTCGTTCATGTTCAGGATGAGCGAAAGAAAAAAGCAGCGAGACGGCAACGGATTCGATTCCAGATTCGCGCAAAGTTTCGACGAGCGCGTGCATTTCCTCGTCTTGCAGCTCCTCCAAAACTTCGCCGCTCGCCGCGACGCGCTCACGCACGCCGAACCTTAAACTTTTCGGCACAAGCGGCGCTTCACGCTCGACATTCAAATCATAAAGCGCGGGTCGCGTTTGACGGCCGATCTCAAGCACGTCTTCAAAACCGGCGGTGGTAACGAGCGCGGTCTTCGCTCCGCGCCTTTCGAGCAAAGCGTTTGTGCCGACCGTCGTGCCATGCACAACTTCGATTTCCGCCGTGCGCGCGCCCGTGCGTTCGGCAATGAGACGCAAGCCTTCACTGATCGCGCGGGACGGATCGGCGGGCGTCGAAGGAAGCTTAAAGATGTGCGAACTATTGCCGTCCGCGTAGGCGAAATCCGTAAACGTGCCGCCCGTATCAACGCCGACGCGCACCCGTTGCCTTTTCGCTGTTTTCGTTTTCGTCACGCGCCGTCAGAAGGAAGCAGAATGGATTACGCAGGAGCAGCACGCCGCTTCGTCTAGTGCGTAATTTCAAGGTTTACCGGAGACACGAATGAATGATTTTATGTGTCGGCTTTCGTTGTTTCTATCTCCGCCCAACAACCTTCTTCGTGCGAGCGACGCGCGGCGTCGAGCACGAGTTGCGTGCGGTAGCCGTCCGCAAAAGTCGCTGCGCCTTCAACCCCTGTACGCCCTTCGCGTAAAGCTTCGACGATGCGTTGAGCGAATTCAGTGAAGCCGCGCCCCCAGCCGCTATCTTTCGGGATTCCAGAGGCTACACGCCCGCGCGCCTCCTGCACGAGCGTCCACTTTCCATCGCCGATGACAGCACTCCACAGATCGCCCTTCTCACCAACAGCCAGCGCACCGCGTTCGCCGAAAACTTCAGCGCGATGAGCGGCTTCGCCCGGCTCGACTACCGAGAGCGAGATCGCGCCCGTCGCTTCTTTCATCAATTCATTGTCTGCGAAACGAATCAGCATGTTCGCTTCATCATCCGTTGTCACCTTGCGCATCTCGCCCGTCTCCGCATCCGCGCGCTCGCGCACGTGCGTCTGCAACGCGCAGAAAACTTGTTCAATTTCCGCGCCGAGCAGCCAGCGAAAACTATCAACGGCGTGCGAACCGATAGCGCCGAGCGCGCCGCCGCCCTGCGTCGCATCCGACCACCAATTCCAATTAAACGACGCAGAAGCGCGCGAATCAGCCCGCCATAAATACTTCGCGTGACGCACAGGGCCGATCTCGCCCTCCCGAATCATCTCGCGCATCCTTTGGCGGCCTTCGAGAAAACGCAATTCATGATCAATGTGCGCGAAGGACTTCCCCTCTTCAGTACGGCGACGCATCCCGTCGGCTTCCCCCGCGTTCATCGCCATCGGCTTTTCGCACAGCACGGCTTTCCCCGCATCAAGCGCGGCGAACGTCATCTCGGCGTGTGTTACAGGCGGCGTAACGATGCTCACAAGATCGACATCTTTATGTTCGACGACTTTGCGCCAATTATCTGCAACAACAGGGATGTTGAACTCGCTCGCCACGCGCTCGGCGCTGCGCCGCGTGCGGCTCGCAATCGCAACAACGCGCGCCTCCCTGCAATTGAGAAAGCCGGGAATCTGCGTCGTGCGCGCAAAGCCTGCGCCGATTATACCGATGCCGATCAGCCTTTTTTCAGCCAACGACTTTTACCTCTTGTAACATGAAATGCAGAATGCCCCCGCAGGGATTTGAACCCCGAACCAACGGATTATGAGTCCGCTGCTCTAACCATTGAGCTACAGGGGCTTGAAAATAAGGAGACGAATTATAGGTCGCACGCTGGAGGGCTGCAAGCAGCGAGGCTAATCACGGCAACGCTCACAGATTTGATTACAACTGGAAGCGTCAATCGCCGCGCTTAACGCTCGTATTCCGGCGCGTCCATCAATCGCTCGATCTGTCGTAGGTGACGCTCTTGGTGATTCGGGATGAAAGCCAGCCACTGGTAAAGGTTGAGCGCGCCGAAGAAGGGATGCGGAAAGCGCGCGGCGGAGAGGTCAATCGTTTCGAGGCGCGGGCGCAAAGAGTTTAACGTCGCGCGGACGCGCTTTATGCGCGCGAGCGAAGCGTCCACTTCGACACCGCCGCGCGGCCGAACCATCTCCGGCGCTTGATACTTCGCATGACGCGCTTGCTCCAATTGCTCTTTGAGCGATACGGGAGGAAACGCTCCGGCTCGCGCGTTCGAGTCGGCTGAAGTTTCGGCGCGTGTCAGCAGATTGGTGACGAGCGTCGCCACTCCCTCATCAATCAACGCGAGATGCTCCGCGATCTCGGCGATTGACCAGTGTTCCGGCATGGGGCGAAAGTTCCCCTGCTGCGCGCTCAATCCTTGCACCCGTTCGGTAAAACGATTGTGGGATTCCTCAATGTGGTCGAAAATTTCTCCGAGCGAATGATAAATCATTTCGTCTTCCTTATAACGAATAGCATTCAGGCAAGTTCACAAAGTCTGTGTGCCGCAAAATTTTACCGCCGCCTAGCGATTTTTAACAAAGCCGCTTGCGGGCTAAGGTGAAGCGTGTGCCATCGCAGATAGTTACTGCGAATCTCACCGCCTCTGTAAATGCGCACAAAGCCGGTCTGCGCAAATAGCGTCTGGGCTTGCGGCCATTGAAGACGAACGACCGGATTGAAGGATAACGGTGGGCTGCTGCTGTCGCCGCCCGTTGTGCCACCACCATTCGTCGCATTACTGTTCGTCTGCGTTGTTCCGCTTTTCGATGAATCGTTTTTGTTCGCAGTCTCGCCTTCTGTTTTCTTCGCTTCGTCGTAAGCGACGGAGGCAGCGAGCAGTGGATCGGCGAGCGTGATGCGCGCGCCCGTCGGCGCGTTGGTGAGCGAAGCGTCGTAAATCACCACATCAGTCTCGAAAGCCGTTGCGACTTTCGCCGCGTCCGGCGACCAGACGGGCAGCACGTCCGTGAGGCGATCATCGAGAAGGCGCTCGCTGCCGTTGATAAAGATTAGGCGCGGGCGACCGGCGGGCGGCTTGTCCTCTGTTTCGCGTTCGCTCCATTCATCTTCTTTGCAGGCGAGCGCGGCGAGGGCGTGACTGTCCGGCGCCCACGCGAAATAGAAATAGATCAATCCATCGCGCGTCGTTAAGGGTCGCACGGTGAAGCCGTCGCGGTCGCCGACGTAGATTTGCTCGGTGCTGAAGGCGGGCACGGTCGGGGCGAGTGGCGCTCCCGCGTTTGGCGAAGCGGTGGGATTAAGGGCGGACGGCGTCGGTTGGGGGGAAGTCGCGGAGCGATTGCCGTGCGCGATGAAAGCGACCGCTTGACCGTCAGGCGACCACGAGAGCGTAGAGGGGAAATCGCCGGACAGATTCGAGGGCATGTATTTGCGTAGGAACTGACCATCGCCCGTATAAAGATCAATGAGGAACTGACCTTCGACCGTATCGCCCGCCGCGTAGAGCGCGAGCACGCGCCCGCCGTCCGGCGACGCAATGGTGCGCAACAACGCATCGTCCGGCCGCCGGATGTCGAAGTCGCGCTGCACGGATTCCAATTTTTCATTCGTTGACGCGACGGCAGCGGTAGGCGGTTCCGTCACATCCGGCTCGAAACGAAAAGCAAGATGCTCCGACGGCACGTCCGCAAGCGTGCGCGGACGCGCTTTCCCTCCCAGTCCGCCACCGCTGCAACCACTCATCAAAATCAAACACGCGACCAACGCCGTCAACAACGCCGCGCACAACGTAACTGTTCTTTCCCCAAAATTCTTCTGCATCTCGACTGCCAGAGTGTGTTCTAACGATTTGGAATTAATGCAAACTGAAGATGATAGGAAGCGTTACGCCTTCGTGTCAACGAAGCGTCATACCGGATCGTTAAGAGCCGTCGTTTCAATGCAATCAAACGATGATGCTATCCGACGTTGGGAGTTGTCATTAGAACGAACAGATGGCGCGCGAGGCAGGGACGATCTTTGCCAACATTATCAACACCCCTTTTAACTTTTCTCTTCCCTTTATTTGCGCTCGTGTTTAGAATCTCTCCTCATCACCATTTACAAAACAAGCGGGGTTAAAAAGCTTGAAGACAATCGTTGAAACTATTTACTTGCCGGATCGTTCGGCGCGCTGGCCGCGCCCGATCTTTCTTACCTCCGTGCAGGCCGGTTTTCCGTCGCCCGCCGAAGATTACGTCGAGGGGCGGCTTGATCTTAACCGCTATCTGATTAAGCACCCGGTCGCCACTTTTTACGTGCGCGTCGCTGGCGATTCGATGATTGGTGCGGGAATTCATCCGGGCGCGATCCTCGTCGTTGACCGCGCAGTTGAGGCGGACGACGGCGATATCGTGATCGCGCGCGTTAACGACGAGTTGTGCGTCAAACGCCTGCGCATCCGCGAAGGCAAAGTATGGCTCGTGCCGGAGAACAACGCTTACGATTCGATTGAAGTCACGGAAGAGATGGACTTCGAGGTGTGGGGTCGTGTAATGCACTCGATCCATTCGCACTAACTGCTACTACCATAAATATTATGTCGCCCGTCTTCGCCCTCGTTGATTGCAACAACTTCTACGTCAGTTGCGAGCGCGTCTTTTGCGCGCGCCTCTTGAAGCGCGCAATCGTCGTGTTGTCGAACAACGACGGCTGCGTGATCGCCCGCTCCGAGGAAGCCAAACAACTCGGCATCGGGATGGGCACGCCCGCCTTCCACATCACGCGCTTGATTGAGACGAAGGAGGTCGAAGTCTTCTCCTCCAACTACGCGCTCTACGGTGACATGAGTGCCCGTGTGATGGAGACGCTCAGGGAGTTTACGCCCGAAGTAGAAATCTATTCGATTGACGAAGCTTTCTTGCACCTACCAGAAGACTTGTCGAACGAAGAGTATGTGAATTTAGGGCAAGAGATTAGGGCGAAGGTGCGCAAGTGGACGGGCATCCCCGTCACCGTCGGCATCGCCGAAACAAAGACGCTCGCCAAACTTGCCGCGCGCGTTGCGAAAAAATCCGAGCGCGCCGCAGGCGTCGTGAATCTCGCCCGCTCGCCTCACGTTGAACGCGCGCTCCAGATGACGAACGCCGAAGACGTGTGGGGCATCGGGCGGCAACACGCCCGTATGCTCAAGGGCGCAAACATCACCACGGCGCTCGCATTGCGCGACGCGCCGGACAAGTGGATCAGGCGGCGCATGAGCGTCGTGGGTTTACGCACGGTGTTTGAGTTGCGCGGCACGAGTTGTTTGCCGCTCGAATTCTGCCCGCCGCCGAAAAAGTCGATCACCGTTTCGCGCTCGTTCGGCCGCCACGTGGAGACGCTCGCCGACATGCGCGAAGCCGTCTCGCACTTCACCGCGCGGGCGGCGGAGAAACTGCGCCGCGCGGAATTGATTCCGCAGGCGCTCGTCGTCTTTCTCTCAACGAATAAATGGAACGACGCGCCGCAGTATGCGAGTTCGGCCGTTGTTCATCTGCCTGTCGCCACTGATTACACGCCGGAACTGATCCGCGCCGCGCACCGTGGCATCGAACGTATTTACGTCGAAGGCTACACGTACAAAAAGGCGGGCGTCGTTCTTGTCGATCTCGTCCCCGTGGCGACGGCGCAATGCAACTTCTTCGACATACCGGATACGGAGAGAGCGCGCAGTTTGATGGGCGCAATCGACAAGGTCAACGCTCAGTTCGGGCGCGGCACGCTCCGCTTCGCCGCCGGATTCAAACAGGGATGGAAAACGCGCGCCGAACATCGCCAGCCGCGTTACACTACTCACTGGGGCGAACTGCTGACGCTCAACGCCGCAATTTAATTCCGCAAGGTTGATAAGAGATAAACGGCGCACATTCAGGTGCGGCGACATGTTCTTCCGCGTGGAGAAAGAGTTTTGCTTGATTTTACGAGGTTATATGAACGAGTTCATATAACCTCGTAACCCGTCGAGCGAAGTTTCTGGAGAGATGAAACCGATATAGTTATCAGGTCTTAATAGCACATCGAAAGATTTGTTCGAGCCGAAGACTTCTGCCACTTGCGGATAAAGCGGGACGACGTTGAAATCAACTAATTCGGCGTATTGACTTTCGAGTTCTGTTCTCAACGCTTGAAAATCGCTCTGTGCGTTCGAGAAAAAAAGTAAATGGAATTTCGGTGGATGCAGTTTGTCATAGATGCTCTCACCGTCAACTAGAAAATATGGCATTCGGTCTCCGGCTTTGACTTTGAAATTTTCATCGCTACCGTGTTGACTGAGTGAACTGTGGCGATAATTAATTCCGATTTGCGAAACTCGCGGGAAGACAAATTTCTTAACCGCATCGACACTGAAAGCAACGCCGGCGATATACGGAAAAATGTACGTCCGAAAATAAGAGAGGAACACATCAGGGCTTGCGACTAAGTTGAAAAAACGGTCGGTTGTTTTCAGCAGATTTTCCGCGTTTTCGAGGCGCTCTTCGTTGTAAGTTTCTAAAATCTTTGTGCCTACCGCGTCGCGCAGAACCATTGCAATTTTCCAAGCCA
>JACCYN010000152.1 GCA_013696465.1 Pyrinomonadaceae bacterium | reverse complement strand
CCCCCCCCCCCCCCGCCTCTTCATCGCTAATTTTATACAGAAAAGGTTTTTGCCCAAGCTGATGAGGCGGACTGCCTCTGAACGCTTGACAGAAGTCCCTACGAACCGTATAGTCTCCCGTTTGGACTTACAGTCCGACTCCCGAAGAGCAACGCTTACGAATGGTTTTGGTCGGTGCGGAGGCGTTGCCCGGCTCGCGCTTCTTTCTAAGGAAGAGTCGCGGTCGTTTGATATTTATTGTAGCGTAAATGCTTTGTGCGCGGAGATTGGATTAGTCTCTGCACCCAGCACGAATGCACGCCGAACGGCTCGCCCGAAATGTGTGGCGAGAACGCCTTTTAATGCGACGCTACAGAAAAACTTTGGCTTGAAGGGAAGCCATGATCCGCGCCATTCGTTAATCAGCCAAAACATCCCTCGTTAGTTTAACCCTAAGAGTAGAGCACAGGGACGAGAGTGCGCCCCGCGCTGACTGCCGAACGAGTTTCGGAAAGAGGCGGACACGCGCGGAGTCTTTTGCGCTTCGGAAAACGGAACTAATTTTTAAGAGGTACTAAAGAAGCGTGCCGACAATTAATCAGCTTGTTCGCAAAGGTCGTCAGGAAGTCAAATACAAAACGGCGAGTCCCGCCCTGCAGAGTTCGCCGCAGAAGCGCGGCGTCTGCACGCGCGTCTACACGCAGACGCCGAAGAAGCCGAACTCGGCGCTTCGTAAAGTCGCCCGCGTGCGTTTGACGAACGGCACGGAGGTAACGACATACATTCCCGGCGTCGGTCACAATCTGCAGGAGCACTCGATTGTGCTGATCCGCGGCGGGCGCGTCAAAGATTTGCCCGGCGTGCGTTACCACGTCATCCGCGGCACGCTCGATTCGGTCGGCGTCTCTGATCGCAAACAGGGACGCTCGAAGTACGGCGCGAAGCGACCCAAGGCGGGCGCGGCGGCGGGCGCGGCGAAAGGCGGAAAGAAATAACGATGAATGATGAGCGCGGAACGATGAATTAAGAAAGATTTTTTCGTTCATCGTTCTGCGTTCATACTTGAGTTTAATTATGCCCAGACGAAGAGTTGCTGAAAGACGCGAAGTGTTGCCCGACCCAGTGTACGGCAGCCCGTTGATCACGAAGTTTATCAACGGACTGATGTGGGGCGGCAAAAAGTCAACATCGGAAAATATTTTCTACACTGCGATTGCGCAAGTCGGCGAGCGGTTGAACGACGAGCCGCTAAAAGTTTTCAGGCGCGCGATTGAGAATGTGCGTCCGACGGTCGAAGTGAAATCGCGTCGCGTCGGCGGTTCAAATTACCAAGTGCCGATTGAAGTTGCGCAGGAGCGGCGCGGCAGCCTTGCGATCCGTTGGATCGTGGGGGCGGCGCGCGCGCGCGGCGAAAAAACGATGATTGATCGCCTTGCCGGTGAGTTTATGGACGCCGCCAACAATCGCGGCAACGCCGTTAAGAAAAAGGAAGACACGCACCGCATGGCGGAAGCCAACAAAGCGTTTGCGCATTATAAGTTTTAGTAAATAGAGAATCGTAAAGCGTGAATAAAGAAAGTATTTTTCTTGTCACGTTTTACGATTCACGGTTCACGAGTTATGGCTAAGAACGATTTATCAAAATTCCGTAACATCGGCATCATGGCGCACATTGACGCCGGAAAGACGACGACGACCGAGCGGGTCCTGTTCTACACGGGCGTGTCGCACAAGATCGGTGAAGTCCACGAAGGCACGGCGACGATGGACTGGATGGAGCAGGAGCAAGAGCGCGGCATCACGATCACCTCGGCCGCCACGACCTGCTTCTGGAAGCGCAACGATACGGAGCACCGCATCAACATTATTGACACGCCGGGTCACGTTGATTTCACGATGGAAGTCGAACGTTCTTTGCGCGTCCTCGACGGCGCGGTCTGCGTCTTCGATGGCGTCGCAGGTGTTGAGCCGCAATCCGAAACCGTCTGGCGGCAAGCCGACAAGTATGGCGTGCCCCGTATCTGCTTTATCAATAAGCTTGACCGCGCGGGCGCGTCCTTCGAGCGTTCGTTCGATTCGATCATCGCGCGCCTCGGCGCGAACCCCGTCGCTTTGCAAATCCCAATCGGCGTGGAAGATCAATTCAAGGGCGTCGTCGATCTGCTGACGATGAAAGCCCTCATTTGGAAAGATGAAACGAAGGGCGCAGAGTATGAGACGACCGACATACCTGCCGACTTGGTTGAGGCGGCGACAGCGGCGCGCGATAAGATGGTTGAAGCCGTGGCGAGCGTTGATGATGACCTCATGCTTAAATACCTCGAAGGCGAGGAGATCAGCGAAGCGGAACTTCGCGCCGGGCTTCGTAAAGGAACGATTGAATTAAAAATCGTTCCGGTCGTTACCGGATCGGCATTCAAAAACAAAGGCGTGCAAACCTTGCTCGATGCCGTTGTTGATTATCTGCCGTCGCCGCTCGACATTCCGCCGGTCGAAGGAATCAATCCGCACACGGGCGAACCTGAGCCGCGCCCGGCAGACGCGAGCGCGCCGTTCTCCGGTCTCGTCTTCAAGATCATGGCCGACAAGCATCTCGGTCAGCTTTCCTTTGTGCGCGTTTATTCAGGCACGATTAAAGCTGGTTCTTACGCTTACAATTCAGTTAAAAATTCCAAAGAGCGTGTCGGACGCCTCATGCAGATGCACGCCAACAAGCGCGAAGATATTGAAGAGGCAAGCGCAGGCGAGATCATCGCCATCGGCGGCATGAAACAGGTTACGACCGGCGACACGGTGTGCGACGAAAACAAGCCCGTCATCCTTGAAGCGATGGAGTTTCCCGCGCCCGTCATTCGCGTCGCGGTCGAGCCGAAAACACGCGCCGATCAAGACAAACTCGGCATCGCGCTCGGTCGTCTCGCACAGGAAGACCCTTCGTTTAATGTCTCAACGGATCACGAAACAGGGCAGACGATCATTGCCGGAATGGGCGAGCTTCACCTTGAAATTATTGTTGACCGCATGAAGCGCGAGTTCGGCGTCGAGGCGAACGTCGGCAAGCCGCAGGTCGCGTACCGTGAGACGATCACGCAAGGCGCGCCCGGTAAAGAAGTGTTCAAGCGCCAAACGGGTGGTCGTGGTCAATTCGGGCACGTCGAAATTGAGATCGAACCCGCGCCCGGCGAAGGCTTTGTGTTCGAGAACAAAATCACGGGCGGCGCGATCCCGCGCGAATTTATTAAACCGACTGAAGAAGGAATACGCGACGCGATGGAGCGCGGCTACCTCGCCGGTTACGAACTCGTTGACATCAAGGTTAGGCTCGTCTTCGGTTCGTACCACGAAGTTGACTCTGATGAGCGCTCATTTCATATCGCCGGATCGCTCGCGTTTCAAGACGCGCTGAAGAAAGCGAAGCCCGTGCTGTTAGAGCCGATCATGCGCGTCGAAGTCGTGACGCCGAAAGAGTACATGGGATCGGTGACGGGCGACTTAAATTCGCGTCGCGGTCGCATCGAGAACACTGAGGAGCGACCCGGCGGCGCGCAGGTCATCACCGCCCTTGTGCCGCTTTCGGAGATGTTCGGTTACACAACCGATCTGCGTTCGTCCACGCAAGGGCGCGCAACTTCGACAATGCACTTTGAGCGTTACGATCCGGCGCCAAAGAGCGTCGCCGAAGAGGTGATCGCTAAAGTACAGGGCGTCGCTAAGTAAAGATTTCGGTAAAAGATTTTGGGCGGGTCGTTTCTCTCGCTGGGTAAGGAAAGCGCGGCGACCCGAAAATTAGAAACATTTATCGTTCAAGGAGCGAGAGACAAAATGAGTAAGGAAAAGTTTGACCGTTCGAAGCCGCACGTGAACATCGGGACTATCGGGCACGTGGATCACGGGAAGACGACGTTAACGGCGGCGATCACCAAAGTGTTGGCGAAACACAACCCGAAGATTACTGTCAGGGCGTTCGATTCG
>JACCYN010000146.1 GCA_013696465.1 Pyrinomonadaceae bacterium | reverse complement strand
CCAAGAAGCATTTGAGATTGCAACCAGAGCTTTGGTTTATCGTTATATACGCTTTGTTCAGATGGATTTATATTGGGCTATGAAGGCGTGTGAAAGTCCAATCGAGAGAATAATGTTTTCAGCACTTGCAGTAATAGCTGTGAAAAACAAATAGGAATGGAATTCAAAGAGCCGGGAAAAATAAGACACGAGACCCATCAATACGGTAAACATCTTTCTATGTTTACCTCTGATATCATGACATTCTATCCACAAGCTCAGCTTGGAGAATATCGTGTTGATTTCCTTTTAGAGTATGAACAAATACATACAAAGTACCCTCCCCAACCCAACCTACCTACTACACGGGAAGAAATGATAAAACAAATGGAAGAACTAGTGGAGCAATTAAACCAAGGTGCGTTACCGCCTGAACACTATTTAATTAGTCCACCGACTTACACCCGAATAGAGAAGAAAATAATTGTTGAATGCGACGGTCATGACTTCCACGAAAAAACTAAAGTCCAAGCCGCTCACGACAAACGGCGAGACCGTATCCTCCAATCTTTAGGGTATAAGGTGTTTAGATTTACGGGGTCAGAGATACATAACAACGCAATAAGCTGCGCTCTAGAAGTTTTTGATTGTCTTAGACATGACCCCGGTTACCGTGAACCGATTGAATTTTAAGAACCGTTTTGTTTTAAACTTAATAAAAATTAGCAAGGTATAAATGCGGCTCTCGAATTAAGCCCCTTGAAAACACTCATGTCTGTTATAAAGACCTGAATCCTGACGATGACCCTATCAGGCCAGAAGTAAGTCATCAAATGGGTATCGCAGGTAGAAAATCGGGAGATATGTGTATCTGTGGAGGGGGAGAAAGGCACGGACGCCTCGCCCGCGACGCCGGAAGTGAGTTGGGAAGAGTCGGCGTGGATGACAAATAAGACGGCGCGGGAGGCGTTAGCGATTGCACTGACAGGCATGATGCAAGACGGCGACATCACACGCGAGCGGGCGTCGGAGTTGGCACGGATGGTGATGCGGGAGAACTCTGTTCAACTTTCCGGTGAGCGCCGATTACGTTCCGCAGTCAGGCGGCGGTAGGCTTCGGCGCGGGGGAGTTTTAATTCGCGGGCGACTTGGCGTAAGGCTTGGCGTGGATCGTGTCCTTGAGCTTCGAGGGCGTTGACGCGGGCGAGGACGCTCTCGTTTTCTGTGACGGTTAGATCGGATTCTAAGATCGTGCGGTCAATGAGGAGGATCATTTCGCCGCGACGGTGTTCTTCGTGAGCGAAGTGGGCGGCGAGTTCGCTTAAGCGACCGCGTCGAAACTCTTCGTGCAGTTTGGTGAGTTCGCGGGCGACGGTCGCCTCTCTTTCGCCTAAGATTTCGCGGGCGTCCGAAAGCGCGTGGTGGATGCGGTGCGGGGCTTCGTAGAAGATGAGCGTGGCTGGAAGTGTGCGCAAGTCGGCGAGGCGTGTGCGGCGGGTGTTGGCGCGGGCAGGAAGAAAGCCGCCGAAGAAGAACGTATCTGTCGGGAGTCCTGAAGCCGTGAGCGCGAGGACGAACGCGGCGGCTCCGGGCAAGGGCACAACTTTGATTTCGCTTTCAATGCAGAGGCGGACGAGGCGGTAGCCGGGATCGCTGATGCCGGGCGTGCCCGCGTCCGTGACGAGGGCGATGCTTGTGCCTGTTTGTAATCTACCGACGAGTTCGGCGGCGCGCTCGTGTTCGTTGTGCTCGTGGTAGCTGATCATCTTCGATTTGACGCGGTAGCGTTCGAGCAGCGTTCTGGTGCGGCGCGTGTCTTCGCAGGCGATGAGGTCAACTTCCGCGAGCGTGCGCAGGGCGCGGTGTGTGATGTCTTCGAGGTTGCCGATGGGCGTTGCGACGAGGTAGAGCGTACCTGCTGCGGTCATGAAATTTATTGTCGCATTGCGAAAAGGAAAAAGCGAAAGCCGCGCGTGTTTTCAGAAAACACGCGCGGCTTGAAGTTTGACGGACTGCTTCGCCGAAGCTTACTTTGAAATCGTGCTAGACGTAAACTCGTCTAGCGCGCCTAAGTTAGTAACCGTAAGGGTTATATGATCCGCGACGGTTGTTGCGACGATTGCGACGGTTATTGTAGTCGTCGTTGTTACGGTAATCGCCGTTGTTGTAGTTGCCGTTGATATTGTAAGCGTTAGCGATCACGTTTAAGTCTTGGCGAAGACTATACCACTGTGAGCGCACACGGGAATCGAAGCTGTTGTTGCGCGAAATAAAACTGTCAATGCGCGCGGCGAGTTGGAACAAGCGACGCGCTTCCGCTTCGCTATTGTTGTTATTACGTCCGTTGTTGTAACGCCCTCTCAAGCGCTCGGCCGTATCGTGGAAATCATCGGCGACTCCGACGAGGCGATCTTCGCGGCGTGAACCGTCATAGCGACTGTTATCGAGCGCATCGTCAAGGCGATCTTTGAATTCACCGCTGCGGCTGGCGACACGTCGAATCGCGTCGCGCACGTTATTACGGTAGTAATTGTCGTTGCGCCGATCATTGCGCTGGTCATTGCGATAGTACGGGTCGCGTCCGTATCCGCCTTGCGCCGCGGCGATCACGGGCAGAGCGAGCATGAAAAGGGCGGCAACGAGCGTTAAAAAAGTTGTGCGTCTGTTTGTCATCTTAAATATTCTCCTTAACGGATACTTCAATCAAATTCAAATTGGGAGAACGGGAAAAGCGAGGTGTTTCTGAGCTTTAACAAGAGCAACATCCATGCCGCGAGGAATGTTAGCGGGGGCGAACGATTAAGCGCGGGATTTTCCTTTCAACTTGCGGAGAATGATTTAAGCGAAGGCACGGGCGCGTTCCAAAACGTGCGCGCACATCTTAAAGCGTGCGTTTTCGTTTCACGCGAGCAACATTGCGAGGTGGCGTTGCGCGCTCTCTTCAGAAAAGGCGCGGCGCGCTTGCCTCTCTTCAACAATGATGATCCAGCCTAGTTCGTCTCGCTCTTTTGGGCGTTCAAGCAAGAGGAGTTCTGTGTTTTTCGGAGCGCCGAAGTGATTAATCTCCGCGCAGGCCAGTCCTCCGCCGCGCACAATTCCATCACCCGGCGCGCGCGGCCACCCCGCAGCGATTCGCAGGGCGCGCACGCCTCCCGAACGAAACGTAAGTTGCGTTCCGACCATCGTCGCGTTGCCGACCTGAAAACGATAAGCTTCGTCGCGCTCGATGATTACTCCCGCCGCGCGGTTGCGGTTAGCCTCGCCCGCGAGCCTGATGAAAGTTTGGAGCAGCCACTCGGTTCCGGTGCGG
This sequence comes from Pyrinomonadaceae bacterium, assembly GCA_013696465.1. GTDB lineage: Bacteria > Acidobacteriota > Blastocatellia > Pyrinomonadales > Pyrinomonadaceae > JACCYN01. The sequence goes on along the minus strand of JACCYN010000146.1, from coordinate 1,836 downwards.
CGCGCTTCGTCGTTTATTTGGCGCAAAGCCAAATAGTCCTTTACGTCGCCGCGTCCGGCGAGTTGCGCGCGTTGTTCGGCTTCCACAAGTAACTGCTTCCATTCCGCGTCAAGTTCGCTCAACTTCGATTCCTTTCGTTCGCCTCCGTCTCGACTGTGATGTTAACATGCACGCTCGTTTGAGCATGGATTTAACCCGGAATTAATCAAGTTGCTTCATAATCTAAAATCAAATGATACAATTACACACCTCTAAAAGCAGAGACAAGTTCGCTGCCATAGCTTTATTGCTCATCATCTTTTTCCTTCCGCTCCTACAAGCGAAAGCACAACAGCAGCAGCGTCGCGCGCGCGAAGACAGACGCCCGCCGATTGCAAATAATCCTTCATCCGACACGACGCTCACTCAAACGTCGCGCCCGCGCCTTGTGCTACTGATCGTCGTTGACCAATTCCGCTACGATTACCTCGAACGCTTCGGCGATCTCTTCGCCCCGAACGGTCTGCGCATGATGTTGCGCAACGGCGCGTCGTGGACGAACACGAATTTTGATCACACGCCGACTTACACCGCGCCCGGCCACGCCACTTTGATGACGGGCACATGGCCGTCGGAGAACGGTATCATCGCCAACGAATGGTTCGACCGCGAGACAAGTAAAAACGTCACGAGCGTTTCGGACGAGGGGGGAATCACGCTTGGCGGCGAAGGCGAACGCGCGGCCAGCCCGCGCCGTCTGACGGCTTCGACCGTCGGCGACGAGTTGCGTCTGGCGACGAATAATCGGGCGAAAGTCATCGGCATCTCCGTTAAAGATCGCTCCGCCATTTTACCCGCCGGGCGCAACGCTTCCGCCGCCTACTGGTTCAGCACACGAACGGGTCGCATGGTTTCAAGCAACTACTACTTCAACGCGCTTCCGCCGTGGGTCGCGCGCTTTAACGACGCCAAGCCTGCCGATAAATTCTTCGGGCGCGTCTGGGAGCGACTCCTGCCTCAATCCGAATACCTGCGCCGCGCCGGAGCGGACGCGCCTGCGTGGGAAGAGATTGGGACGACGAAAGACACGAAGGCTTTTCCGCACACGATCAACGGCGGAAGCCAGCAGCCGGACGCGGGATTCTACACGGCGCTCGATTACTCTCCGTTCTCAAACGACCTCCTCGTCTCTTTCGCCAAGCAAGCTGTCGAGAATGAGAATCTCGGCGCGGACGAAGATACGGACGTGCTCGCGGTGAGTTTCTCCGCCAACGATTACGTCGGGCATCGCTTCGGCCCCTACAGCCATGAAGCGATGGACATTACTCTGCGCGTAGATCGGCAGATCGGCGAACTGCTCGACTTCATCAAACGCCGCGTCGGTTTAGAGAACACCCTCGTCACCTTCACCGCCGATCACGGCGTCGCCCCCATCCCCGAACACGCCGCCGCGCTGAATCTTCCCGGCGGACGCATCAAAGCCGCAGACGTACTCGCGGCGATGCGCGCCGGAATCAAAGCACGCTACAATCGCCCCGACAGTTCTGCGGACACGACCGTTGATTACATCAGCGCGTTTACGAACGACAACGTCTATTTCAACACAACTGCACTCCGCCGCGACCGGATCAACCGCGAAGAGATCGAGCGCGTCGCCGGAGAAGCGGCGATGACCGTGCCCGGCATCACGCGCTACTTCACACGCACGGCGCTTGAGAACTTCACTTCTTCCGCCACCGACCCACTCGCGCGTCGCGTTCTCCACGGCTTCAACCCTCGACGAAGCGGCGACCTTGTAGTTATCCACGAACCGTTCAAGTATTTGCTTGACTACCCGATCACCGCGACGCACGGCTC
>JACCYN010000125.1 GCA_013696465.1 Pyrinomonadaceae bacterium | reverse complement strand
CCACCATGCGCACGCGCCGTTGTCTCGCGCGCAAGAGGGCGAAAGTTTCGGAGCCTTCAACGATGCGGTCGAGACTTCGGTTGCTCTCAAAGAAGCGCGCCGCAAGCAGCGTTCGCTCACTCCCAAGCGGCGACGCAGCGACGTGAAAAGCAGGATTGTCAACTCTAAAATCAGCTTCCGCCCCGCGCTCGACGTAGATGCGCAGCGCCTCGCTCATCGTCTTTTCCAACTCTATTTGATTTTGTTGCGCGCCCGCGTCGGCTGTATCGAATGCAAATTCACTGTCAACTGAACTCTGCAACACTGCGCCGTCTTTCGAGACGATCTGCAACCCGGCGAAACGCGATCTTCGCCGCAACTCGTCAAAGTTCGCGGAAACACCTTCCGAACTTTGCCCCGCGTTTACCACCGAAGCGATGAGCGCAACCTCGTCGCGCAAATCATCGCGCTGTTTTTGCGAATCGTAAGCGCGCGCCGCGTGCGCTTCGTGAACGACATCTTCGGGCAAGCGGTTAAACCATTTTTCAAGCGAGCGATTGAGAAAAAAGAACGAGAAGGTCGCCATCGCCGTGATCGGCAACAGGCTGCCAAGGATGAAGTAGACGACGAGCCGCGTTTTGATGCTTGAACCGAGCAAACTCTCACGGCGTTCGCGGCGCAACTTCAGCAGCGTGCGCAGCAGGATAAAACTGAAGATGATAAAGGCAACAAAGATGAGCGATGATAATCCGTAAAGGATGAGAACTTCGGCCGCGCCCTCTGGCGTAAAGACCGTCCACATCCCGAAAACCTGTTGAGCGAGCAGCAGAGCGAGCAGCACGAGCACAAGCGCGCCGAGCAGCCACGGGGCGCTCCGCCGCCGCTTTGACGGTGCGGGAACTGTCGGGCGCACATCGCCTTGGTGTGAATAGTCCATAGAATGCAAAATCTTAACACGCTTCAGGGCGCGAGGTCGTGTGAACTTCTTGTGGTATAAAGCACGAATAAACTTACACGGGAGGGCGGTTATGAACGTGAGGACAAAATTTCCGGCGCACGGCTACGCGGGGCTGTCGATCATCACCCTCGCCGAAGTCTTGTTGTTTTCAGGCGACTCGCTGATCGGACGCTGGTTTACGCCGATCATCTGGACAGGATTCATTCTCTTTATAGATGCTCTTCTGTACAAGCATCGCGGGAGTTCGCCGCTCGTCTCCAACCGCAGAGAGTTTTTGTTTGTCGCAATCGTTTCCGTTGGCGGCTGGTGGTTGTTTGAACTTTACAACGCGCCGCGCTTCTGGCGCTCGGATTTAGAGTTGTGGTGGCATTATCACAATCTTGAGCCGAACCTTTTCTTGCGCCGCGTCGGATACGATTGGGCGTTTGCGACGATCTTCCCCGCGCTATTTTTAGCGGCCGAACTGTTCCGCGCAACTCTATTCAAGCATCGCTCAAACTTCCGCCCTATTAAATTCTCGAAGCCGACTTTGTATGTCCTTATCTTCGTTGGCGCGACGGGCGCGATCTTGCCGCTCGTAGTCGTCTCAAAATGGTTCGTGCCAATCGTGTGGCTTTCGTGGATCGCGCTGCTCGATCCCATCAACGCCTTGCGCGGTTCGCCTTCGATCACAATTGATCTCGCGCGCGGTGATTACCGCAGGCTCGCTTCGCTTTTGGCGAGCGGCGCGGCGTGCGGCGTGTTGTGGGAGTTCTGGAACTACTGGGCGATCACGAAATGGACGTACACCGTGCCGTATCTCGGCGACGTGAAAATCTTTGAAATGCCGGTGCTCGGCTACTTCGGGTTTCCGCCGTTCACCGTCGAATGCTGGGCGGTGTATGTATTTTGTCGCTCGTTGCTCGGAGGCAAGAAGACGCAGATGGTAGATGACGCTCAGGAAGACGCGAGCATCTGGATGTCCGACTCAAATTACTAATCGGAGTTACGCGAGACAAAAATATAGGCGACCGACTCCCCCAAGCCTGCCGCCTACATCTTTTACGGAGAAATGAATAGTGACTCTCTTACTGCCTTACTCACCGGATGATACGCGATGCGGAGACATCTATGGTTGCAATAACGTTGCTTTAATGTTGTTGTTTGATAATCTCGAAAGAGCTTTCATGACCACACGCTTCAAATCATGATCAGTCCCTGCCGGATGCCGAGCGTCACGGCTTCGGTGCGGCTCGACACTCCGAGTTTGCCGAAGATCGAACCGATGTGAAATTTGATCGTGTGCTCCGAGATGCCGAGACGATAAGCGATCATCTTGTTGCCCAATCCCTCGGCGAGCATCCCCAGAACCTCGACTTCACGATTAGTCAATCTCTCGACAGGCAGTTCATCCGTCGCGCGCTCAATTCTCGTTACGGTCGGCAGTAGCTCGTTCATCGTCTCAACTCCCACCACGAAATAATCGTTGCCGACCACCTCGACGGCCGCCGCGATCTCGCCTGCGGTCGCGTCGCGTTCTAGAACGGCGCGCGCGCCCGACCGAAGCGCGTCAATCGCCCACGCGCCTTGCGCACTAGAAGCGAGAAGCACGACAAAGACGGAAGCAAACTCGCGCGTAAAGCGATGCAGAGCATCGAGCGCCTCTTCGGTCTCGGCTTCCGTGTCGAGCAGAACAACGTCAGGCGGCGCGTCATCCATCCTTTGCTCAAGCGCTGCGATGTCCACGAAGGTGCCGACCACTTCCGCGTTCGCTAACACCACTGCTTCCAAACCGGCGCGCACAATCTCTGACGCCGCTACAACTGCCACCCGCGTCAACTCGCCTCCAATCCCGCGATGATCAAGCGGCTACGATTTTCAATCACGCCGTCCTCTTCGTCCGCCTCTCTGCGGTTTATCCCCGACGGTGATCGTTAGTTCCACGCGCTCGCCGCCGCGAACGACCGTTGCTTTCATCTCCTGCCCGACGCGCTCCGGCGTGAGCAGGCGTTGAACGTCTTCCGTATCGCCCACAGGCTTATCATCAAGCGCGATGAGCACATCGCCGAGCAGCATTCCGGCTTTGTCGGCCGGGGCGTTTAGTTCGACGCTCAACACGATTACGCCGCTCTGCTGGCTTAAGTTCAACTTGCTTCTCAGTTTCTCCGGCAGATAAACGGGCTGCTGCATCCCGACTCCGATATAAGCGCGCGCAACGCTTCCCCGCGCGAGCAATTCGTCAACTACGCGATTCACCGTCGAGGCGGGAACGCAGATCGCGCTTCCGCGCGCCAATCCCGAAGTGTTAATGCCGAGAATGCTTCCATCAGCCGTGACAAGCGGGCTGCCGGAGAATCCGAGATGAATGTTCACATCCAAGCGCACGTATTTATCAATCACACCGCCGCGCCACGTCCGCCACGCATCGCGCACCGTGTTGACGACACCAAGACTCGCGCTCACGCTTTCACCGTTCGTGCGTCCGACAGCGAGCACAAGCTGCCCGACTACGATCTCAGTCGATTCAATCGTTTCAACTCCTTGCCCTTCGCCCGTCTCTATTTTGAGGATCGCTAAATCCGTGCTCGCATCGCGCCCTGCGACGGTCGCGGGAACAACGCGCTTGTCAGGCAACGTGATCGTGATCTCTTCGTCGCGCCGGACGGTGTGGTTGGCGGCGACGACGACACCCGGCCGCCACACCACGCCGCTCGAAGCAACGCGCGGCCGCGCATTAACGGCCACGACCCGCGCGCCGACTCTTCCAACGGCGGCAGCAAGAGATTGAGAGAGATCGTTTAATTGATTAGATTTGTCGCTACTGTTTTCCATCTTACTTCTCCATTACACGCACCCAAAATTTCTCTTCCTAGACGCAACGTAGTATGCCGCGCTCTTGCTCTTCCTCACATCAGCCAAACGGCTAGGTGCGCCGCTAGAAAAGCAGCTAGGGAGTTTCACACAAACGGTCACGGAAAATTAAGGCGGCGGACAGGTTGACGGGAAGGTATGTTCTAAAAAAGGGGCTGGTCGTTTTTTTGAAACGATGCTGGGCGTCGGCGTGAATTGAGCAGTGGCGGGCGAACAACGAACATGGAAGGAACAAAGCACTATGAAAGGCGCGCTATCCCGCCGCCAGCTCCGATGACTTGTTCGGCTTCGCGTTGCGATGTACGCGGAGCGTTTCACCTTCCAGCCACTATTCGCCTTAGAAATCTACATTAACTCTTCTGATAAGCCAGTTATGTTTCGTGTTGTCAGGGTCGGGAGCGGGAATCCATCTGCCATCTGATTGACGAACTAAAAAACTGTGGTTCGCTCCGGGAAAGATTTTGGCGGTGACATCATGGTTTCCGCCTTCCCTTAAAGCGCGCCCCATAATCTCCGCGCTTCTTTGTGCGGGGTAGTTCGTGTCCGCACCGCCAAAGAGCAGCAGCACGGGACATCCGACTCTTCTGAGAACAGGCACAGGCTCGAAAAAGGATGTCAGCCGCGTGGACTCCCATAACCAACTTTCTCTAGGAATACCGCCGAGCGTAAACTGAAACCAGCGTTTGTTTTTTACGTTCGGGATAGTGGCTTGGAATCTCTGCCACGCTTCAGGGCTTCGTGATGCCTCAAACTGAAGACGCAAGAAGGCTTCGGCTTCCTGCAATTCGCTTTCAGGCACGCCCGCCGCGCGCGCCTTACCGAGTTGGTCGTAAGTAACTTGTTCCGCAGGCGACACACCTGCCGCCGCCGCCAAAATCATAAAGGCGACGCTTCTATCACGTGCCGCCACCACGGGAGCGACCCAACCGCCTTGACTGCTGCCCTCCAATCCGATTTGACGACGGTTGATGTCTCGCCTGCTTTTAAGAAACCGAACGCCAGCCGATACGTCTCCGGCTAAATCTTCAAATGACGAGGTGTGCCAATCTCCGGTCGAGCCGCCGACGCCGCGCTTATCGAAGATGAGTACCGCGATTCCGAGCCGCAGATAGCCGTCAGCGACGATGAAAGGAAAGTTGTCATCTCTGCCACGGTCTTGCGAACCGTGAACCAGAACGACGGCAGAATGACGAAATTTAGTGCGAGGCGTTAATAGCGTTCCGGCGAGCCTCACATTGCCGTTACGGAAGCTGACTTGTTCCTGTCTGTACGGTTCTGCTTTCGGAGCGGAGACAACCAAGTTCCCATCTTTATGAAGCGTAAACCCTGTAACTTGCCCTTGAGCGTTTCTGACAAAAGTGACGATTTCAGCGGGCGTAGTAGAATCAACAACTGACCGTCCTAAGAAAAACCTGTTCTCAGACAATGGAAGCAGCGAATCTCCCGCCCCTTCGTTGATGTTCACCACGCGAAGATGCCTGAATGCGCTCCAAGTCACAAGATTAGTGCTATTCGGGGCTACTTGATACGCGCCGACATAATCGTTATAAGCGCGCGTGTTGACGCGAGCCACGCGCACAAGATGAAACTTGCCTTGTTCTTCACCACGCCGGATTGTGCCGCGAATCACATTATCCTTCAGCTCACCATCTGCGACAAACGGAGTCCCGGCAGCAGACGGAAACTCAAAATGCAAACGCGCGGATTCAACGCGAATGTTTGACATGCTGCGCTTGGCAGCATTCCAAGTTTGCGCGTTGAACAAGCCGCTAAAACTTGTTCCTGTGCGTTCAAAGCGAGCCTGAATAAACCCGTGTGTGGTAGGGGAAAGATTAGAGCCACCTGCCCAATCGCCTTCGAGCGACTCTTGCGCCACAACGCCGGGCACATAAAAGGCAAGCAGGAGAATTGCTAATGTCAGAATTTGTCTCGTTATTTTCATTTGTTAATTACTCTACGCCACTTGGAAGCAAGAGGCTAGAAATCGAACAGCGGCTTTGTAGCGGAGGCGACATCCGGCGCGAACGGGCGAAGAGCGAATCATCGCAACGTCCTCACGTTACCTGCGCTTGACGCCCTCGCATTCGGCCATCAACGCCGGGATTTCCGCGAGGAGTTCGCGTGCGAGGAAGCCGAGTCGTCCCATGCGTTTCGCTAACGCATCTCCGGCGCGCCCGTGCAAATAGACGCCCCAGACGGCGGCTTGAATCGGCGTTGCGCCGCGCGCGACGAGTCCGGCGATGATGCCGGAGAGCGTGTCGCCCGACCCGGAGGTGGCGAGTCCGATGTTGCCCGTGCGATTGCGGTAAACTTCACCGCTTGGGGCGGCGATGAACGTCTCTGCGCCTTTCAATGCGACTACGGCTTGAAGATCATGCGCGGCACGACGGGCGATCTCCGATCTCTTTTCCAACACTTCCTCTTTATCAATTCCGAGCACATTCGCCATCTCGCCCGCGTGCGGCGTGATGATCACTTTGCCGTTCAGCGAGTGCAGAATTGCGGGCGACGTTGAGAGAATGGCGAGCGCGGCGGCGTCAAGGATCAGCGTCGGATGTTCAAGGCGCGGGATTAACTTTTTCATCCACCGTGTCACCGCATTCTCGTCAATCATGCCGGGGCCGACGAGCACCGCTTCGACGCGGTTGGAGCGCTTAAGCGTCTCTCCGGCGGCAGCCACGGCAATCGCGCCCGCCTTTGTCTCCGGCAAAGCGAACACGCGCGATTCGGGGACGTTGACGGCAACCGTCTGTGCAATGCTTTCGAGTGTTGCGATCTGCAATTTGCCCGCGCCCGCGCGCAGAGCGGCCGTCGCCGCCAGCATAACTGCGCCCGGCATCCCCGGCGCGCCGCCAACGACGAGCACGCGCCCGCGCTCTTCCTTGTCGCCATCTTCATCCAGCGCGGGCAACGGCCACCCGCGCAAAAACTTCTTCGTAATGTTGATGATTTTGACGGACGCTTGATCCGTCGGCTCGTTTGCAGATTGCTTTTTTCCTGTTCGTTTTTTCATCCCATTTACTTGGGCGCAACCGGAGCGTCAGGCTCGGTCGTCACTTCCGTTCCCGCTTCTTCAAGCGGCGCGACGAAGTTGACGAGACGCAAAGCGAGCTTGCCGTGCCGCCCTAAATTCTGATCAAATTCGTAAGCCGTGACGGAGCAGTTGGGCACGTCCTGCCCTTTGTCAATCGTCAGAATCTGCTCTTCAGTCATGCGTTCAAGAAGATAGCGAAAGCAGTTGACGACAACTTGATGGCTGACGATTAACACACGCTCGCGGCGGTAATCGCGCGTGATCGTGTCAACGATGCTGCGCAGACGCAGGAGCACATCGCACCAACTCTCGCCGCCCGGCGGACGATGGTAGAACTTACCCAAGAGGCCGCGCATCTCCGCCTGCTCCGGGTATTTCTCCTTGATGCCAAACTTCGTCAGGCGATCCAGAATGCCAAACTCTTTTTCGCGCAATCGTTCATCACTCACGAAAGAGACGCTTTCCGCGTCGATCCCTGCCGCCGCCAACGCGAGTTCGGCCGTCGTGCGCGCGCGCAGGTAAGGCGAAACGAGAACAACATCTGGACGTTCGTCCTCGCTCATCTTGCCGAACCAGCGACCGAGCGCGGCGGATTGTCGCTCGCCCAAAGCCGAGAGCGGCACGTCCACATCGCGCATCGCAATATCAATCACATGATGCCCGGCCGCTTCGGCCGCGTCGCGTGCGACGTTTCCCGCGCTCTCGCCGTGACGCACGATCCACAAAGCGTTCGGCCATTTTTGACTTTCGCTCAACTTTGCCGTCCTCTTTAACCGATCTCGTTGTTCCTGCGCGCCGCGCCGTCGCTTAAAGCCGTCAGCACGTTTGCCGACCAAGCCGTTTCGCTTTCGCTTCCCTTCGCGCTTCCGGTGCCGATGCTTCCCTCGCCTTTATGAGCGGGCAGAAACCGATTAACCACACCGAGCAAGTCCGCCGTTAAGCCCGGAAAGACGGAATGAAACGCGACGGCTAACTGCGCTTGAATCGAGAGCACAACTTCCGCGTCGCCGCGTTTTGTCGCGCGTATGATCTGTCGCGCCGCGCGCTCCGCGCTCATCGAACTAACGGGCAACGAATCGCTGATCTTAAACAACGCATACTCCGCTTCGTGTCGCCCTTTGAATTCGGCATTGAGGTGACTGCCCGTCCGCATCAGTCCCGGACAGACGGTTGTGACGACGATACCATCCTTCATTAACTCCGCGCGCAAGCCTTCGGAGAAACCGACAAGTGCAAACTTGCTCGCGCTGTAAGGCAGCAGATGCGGCACGCTGATTTTGCCGCCGATGGACGAGATGTTGACGATGCGCCCGCTTCTGCGCTTGCGCATTTCCGGCAGCACGGCGAGCGTCGCGTAGAGCGGCGCCCAGAAATGAGTCGCCATCGCCACTTCATAATCTTCGAGCGTCATCACTTCCATCGGGCCGACTTGAATCTTTCCCGCGTTGTTAATAAGCACATCAATCGAGCCGAAGCGCTCAATCGCCACGCGCACAAGTTCGTTTACCTGCATTCGATCCGTCACATCGCATGGAATCGCCAGCACATCTTTTCCGCCGCGTCTGGTTAAATCCGCGCGGGCGCGTTCGAGTTCATCCCGGTCGCGCGCGCAGATGCACACACGCGCTCCTTCACGAACGAGTTGCCGCGCGAGCAGGAGACCCAAGCCCCGCGAGCCGCCCGTGATCAAAACTGTCTTGCCGCGA
>JACCYN010000124.1 GCA_013696465.1 Pyrinomonadaceae bacterium | reverse complement strand
ACGGCATTAACGTCTAAAAAGACTTCGCTTGCGTCGCAGCGGTAATGCACCGTCTCGAAGCTAAGACTCGTGCCCTTCCCGTGCATCTCTGCGATGTGCGATCTTTCGTCGGCAATGCGTTTGGAGAACGAGACCAGTGATTTGCCGATGAACTCCGAGCGGCTGTAGCCATACAACTCGCACGCGCGCTGATTGATCTCCAGCACGGTAACGTCTTCCGGGTCTAGAATGAGGATGGCATCATGGGCATTCTCGAATAAGCCTCGGTAGTCCTGCTCCGATTGCTTGAGCGCTTCTTCGGAGCGCCGCCGCTCGATGGCGACGGCGATCTGACCGCCCACCGAACTCAGGAACTCCAAATCTCCTGCGGCGTAAGCATCTGGATCGTCGTAGTGTTGCACGACGAGCACGCCGATAATCTCCGAAGGTGTTCTCAGCGGCACGCCCAGCCATGTCGCCGGCGGCGTGCCGAACGGTTCGACTTCACCCCGCCCGACCAACTGAGAGAATGTTTCTTCCGTCAGCATCAGTGGACGACCGGTGCGGAAGACATAGGCGGTCCAGCTTTTGCCGAGTTTCTGCGGCGGCGGAGTCGGGTCGCGCTGATCGACAAAGAACTGCATACGAAACAGCGTCGTGCTTTTGTCATAAAGCATGACGAAGCAGTTGTCCGCGTAGAGCACCTTTTTGAGTGACTCATGCACAAATCCGAGTAACTCTTCGAGGTTGTCGGTGGTATTGAGACCTTCGATAATGTCGAAGATCACACGCTGCTCCGCCTCCGACCGTTTGCGATCCGTGATGTCCTCTATCGTTCCCTCGTAGTAAATGATAGTCCCATCCTGCCCCCGTATCGCACGCGCGTTCTCTCGCACAAAAATCACCGTGCCATCGCGTCGCGTCCAACTCGACTCCAAGCCTTTGATTTCCCCTTCGAGTTCCAGACGCGCCTTAAACTCGCTCCGCTGATAGGTTGGCGCGAACGATTGTTGATCCAAGTTGAGCGATGTGAGTTCGGCGTGAGAAGCGTAGCCCAGCATCTGCATCAATGTCGGGTTAGCCATTAGTACATGACCGTCGGGCGTGGTGCGATAAATGCCGATTGGGGCGTTGTCAAAAAAACTTCTCAGCCATTGTTCGCTTTCGCTTCGCCCGTCTACAGATGCCTCCCACAGTCCGGTGGACGCTACCTCATTCGCTGGACTGGCATCGGACGAGAGTTTGGTTAATTCCGAACGCTCTTGTTCAAATGTGGTTGGCATAAATTTCTGGAAGCTGTCGGTCGGCAACAGACGACGGGCTTATCGGTTTGGATGCCGCGCAATTCGCAGGTGTCCGGTCGCACTATGACCGTCAGAGATTTGAAAGCTGTATTCCCGGCATTAAGGCGAGAAGCGGGGAGGTCAGAACGAGATGGGCAAGCTAAACGCGAATGATGTTCGATTTGGGACAGGCTGCGTAAGGTAGAGTCACGTCACCCTAATTCAATATACAAAACGGGCGAGATTTTTTCAACTTGTTTTATTATGTGCGGCATAGGATGAGAAGCGCCCGGCGATCAGTCAGTCGCGGCAGCGCAACCGGAAGCGACTTGTCCGCTCCTCGCTTACCCGCAGGAAAACTCGGAAATATCACCCGGCGTATGCTCTCTTCAACTTTTGCCTTTTACCTTTCATGCTTATATTGCTTACAATAAACGCGCTCGACATTATTTCAAATCGTCCCCAATCTTCGATCCCATGATCCGATCCCTGTTCTTCGACTTTAACGGCGTTATCATTGACGATGAGCCGATTCAACTGAAAGCTTACCAGCAAGTTTTGAGCGCGGAAGGCATTACCCTGACGGAAGCGGAATACTACGACGCGCTCGGTATGGACGATGTGACTTTCGTGCGCGCCGCGTTCGCGCGGGCTGGAAAGGCACTTGCGGATGAAACTTTGGGAGGCGTGATCGAACGTAAAACGCAACTGCACCATGAATTGTTCAAGGATGAACTGCCGCTCTTTCCGGGCGCAGCGACTTTCGTAAAGGCAGCGTCCTATCATTTCGGCATCGCGCTGGTCAGCATGGCGCGCCGCGTCGAGATCGAGCATGTGCTTGAGGGAGCGGGACTGACGGGTGTGTTCGACGTTATCGTGAGCGCCGAAGACGTAAACGCCTGTAAGCCCGACCCCGCTTCTTACAATCTTGCTTTCAAGTTGATGGACGATGCGCTTTCGGCGCGCGGAGAGTTGCACATCTCGCCCGAAGATTGTCTTGCCATCGAGGATGCGCCGCCGGGCATCATCGCCGCGCGGCGCGCCGGGATGCGCACGCTCGGCATCATCAACACCGTCAAGGAAGAAGCTTTGCGCGCGGCAGGCGCAGAAGTGGTGACGAAAAACCTCGCGGATTGGACGCCGGACGCCGTACACCACGTCTTTGATTAAGTATCTACGATGAACGCGGAACGATGAAGTGAAGAAGTTGTTTTTATTCATCGTTCCGCATTCATCGTTTCCGCGTTTCCGCTTTATGACTCCAGCCAGCAAATTCGCGGCGAGTGAAGCCCGACGCCGTTTCGCGTCGCTTGTCGCAGAATCTGACGAGAAGATCAATCTCGCGCACGCCGCGCTGCTCATCGCCGAAGAGGAAGAGCCGCGCGGCGCGGTGGTGCGCAATCTCGCGTTGCTCGGCGAGATGGGGGATGAAGCGCGTCGGCGTGTTGACGCAAATCCACACGCGGTGGTGGAGACGCTAAATCGCTTCGTGTTCGGCGAACTAGGTTTTGCGGGCGATGAACAAAATTACTACGACGCGCGTAACAGTCTGCTGACTCATGTGCTGGAGCGACGGGTGGGATTGCCGATCACGCTTTCGATCATTTACATCGAGATCGCGCGGCGTGCGGGATTGTACGCGGAGGGCGTCGGACTTCCCGGACATTTCATCGTGCGTGTTCGAGGCGGAGCGGAAGAGACGCTCGTTGATCCGTTCTACGACAAAATTATTGATGAGGATGAGTGTCAGGAGCGGCTGGACGGCGTGTACGGCGGGCAGGTGGTTTTAACCGAAGAGCATTTGCAGGCGATGAGCGCGCGCGCAATTCTGGTGCGCGTGCTGCGTAATCTGCAAGGCGTATATCTGAACTCGAATTCGCACCGGCAAGCCCTCGCCGTCGTCGAGCGCATTTTGTTGCTTGCGCCCGCGTCGCCGGAAGACCGACGCGCGCGGGGACTTTTACTCGCGGGGGCGAATCGCTTGCACGAAGCGGTGAGGGAATTGCAATTTTACTTGCGCGTCGCCGGAGGCGCGAACGAAAAGGAAGCGGCGCGCCAGCAGTTGAATAAACTGCACGCTCAATTGGCGTCGCTCAATTGAAGGTTTTTGGGGCGGTAGAGGTTCGAGAACGAAGTTTATGAGTTTTTTCGATGTTCTGCGGTTGGCGATGCGAAACTTGCGCGAAGCGAAGTTGCGCGTCGTGTTAACGACGCTTGGTGTGGTCGTCGGCGTCGCCGTGATCGTGACGATGGTTTCGTTCGGCTTAGGCCTTCAGCGCAACACCGTTTCGCGCTTCAAAGCGTTAGACCTCTTCAACGAAGTCACGGTTTATGGACGCAACATCGCCAGCCTTGTCGCGGCGCAATTCAATCAACGATCCCAGCCGGGCGAAGGGAGCGAGAGAAGAGAAGAAGGCAATCGTAACAGCCGTCGGGGGAAGCCTTCGGAGCGTTCCCTTGATGATGCCGCGCTCGACGAGATCGCGCGGATTCCGGGCGTCGCTTACGTCGAACCGAATTTGACGTTTTCCGCTTACGTGCGCACCAACAATCGCGCGTTACAACAACAGATTGGCGGCGCGCGCGTGCCAAACGCCGCATCGCGTTTTCAAAACTTTGCGGCTGGAAGAATGCTCGACGAAGGGACAGCGGGCGAAGCGGTTGTTGATGAAAATTTCTTGCGCGCGTTCGATTACAAACAAGCGTCGGACGCCATCGGGCAGGAAATCCAACTGCTCGCGCCGCGAGAAAGAGCGGGCGCGAGAGCCGACGAAAACTCCGATAGGACGAATGAGGATGCGCGCGCGCGGCGGAACGATGATGTTTCACGAGGCGCAAACGAAAACGAAGAAGAAGACAGTGAAGGATTAAGTTTCTTCGGACTCCCGCTCGAAGGTGATGATGCCTCAAACAAGCAGGACGAAAATCTCGCCGGACAAACATTCCGCATCGTCGGAGTTTTGAAGGATGAGTTGAGCAAAGAGGATGGTGGCGGCAGCCGACGTTTTCGCGGTTTGATGCCGCCCGCGAACATCTACATCCCGCTTGACGACGGGCGAAGATGGGTGGCGACGAATCGCGGCATGATGGATGAAGTCGCGCTCCGTCTCGCGCGCGAAAGCGGCGCGCTCAAAGAAAATGAATCGCTCGGATATAATTCGGCGACGGTGCGCGTCACTGACCCTGTAGTAATGAACGATGTCGTGAAGCGCCTCGATGAATTCGGTTTCAACAGCTTCGGAATCTTTTCGCAACTCGATCAGATACGCACATTTTTCCTGATCATCAACGCCGCGCTCGGACTGCTCGGCGGCATCTCCCTACTTGTCGCCTCGCTGGGCATCGCCAACACGATGATTATGTCGATCCTTGAGCGCACACGCGAGATTGGCATCATGAAAGCTATCGGGGCTGAAGATCGTGAGATCAAAATGATCTTCTTCGTCGAGGCGGGCGTGATCGGTTTGGCGGGCGGCGTCGCCGGTTCGCTTCTCGCGTGGGGTATTGACGCGGTGGCGAATCGCCTCGCCTACGAATTCTTCCTCAAGCCACAGGGCGCGTCTTATGTTGACTTCTTCGCGCTACCGCCCTACTTGTGGCTCGGCGCGATCCTTTTCGCCGTCGTCGTTTCCATCGTCGCCGCGCTTTATCCGGCGGCGCGCGCCGCGCGCATCGATCCCGTCAAAGCCTTGCGCCACGATTAAATCCAAATTTCCGCGACACGCGCCTACGCGCTGTAAGTAAGCGGCTTGCCGCAGCGATTGCAGAAGCGCGCGTTTGGATCGCGTTGGGGCGCGCCGCAGGATTCGCAAGCCGAAGCGGGGCGTAGCCCAGCGCCGCAGGTCGAGCAGAAGTCTGCGCCCGTGGTGTTCGTTGCGCCGCACGTGCCGCAGCGGCCGGGCAAGGGCGGGACGTAGCCGCCCGCTTTGCGTGCGATATGATCTTCGATGATTTTCCACGCGCTCTCCGTCACTTTGTATTGCCAGTAAGCGCCGAGCGCAGGCAAGGCAAGCAGCAAGCCGGATGAGAGAAAGACGGCGACGGCCACCACTGCCGCTTTGTCAAACCATTTCTGCATTCCGATCTCGACGCGCGTGCCGCCGTGCTCCGGCGTCACTTTGATGGTCAGCGCGGCGGAGAGTCCGGTTAACTCGCGCAGCATCCCCGTCTTGCGCGCTTGCAAAACGGCCGTCGAGGAAACCTGCATCGTCTGCACATCGTAAGCGTCTGCATCGAAAAGTCCGCGCAACTCCATCGTCAACGCTTGCACGTCCACTTCCACGCCGGGGTAATACCTGTTATCCATAATTCTTTACCGCAGAGAAATCCATTCAAACTTTTGCGAGCGGAATTTTTGCGCCCGAACAGTATTCTACGCTAAAAGCCTGCGCGCGGTTCACAATCTGCTGCATGTTGTCGTGAGTTATTTGTCAGTGGGGAGTTCGTTGGCGGCTTGAGTGATGGTGCGGGCGTTATCGATCGCTTGTTCAAGCGATTCGCGTGCCGCTTCGTCGGCGGTTGTGGAGCGCAGTGTGGTCAGCGTGGCGAGAAGTTGGGTTGAGCTTTCGGCGAGTTTGCGCAGAGCTTTGACGGGCAGCGGATTTTGCGGAGCGCGTTTCGAGGCTTCGTCAATGTTGGTAATCGCCGCGTCGAGAATTTTGGCGATGTCGCTCAACAACTCGGCGCGCGTGCCGGTGCGCAGCTCACCCCAATTCTCGGCGTCCTTCTGCGCTTGTTTTGAATTGGCGGCCGAAGGATCGGTGAGGGCGAGGATTCTACGCTCGACGATCTTGACGAAGACGGCAACGCGGCGATCAATCGCTTGCGCCTCGCGCACGCGGTCGGCTTCCTTTTCCGTGATGTAATCGCGCCCCTGCGCGTAAGCTTGAAGTGGAAAGAGCATGGGCGCGAGCGCGGCGAGCAGCACGGCAAGACAGAGAACGGTTGAGGTGCGCGGAAGTTTCATTGATCTTTGTTCGATGTCAGTGATGAAGAATCACCGGACGGAGCGGCGGAGTCCGTATCTTTTGAATCTTCAGGCTCGTCCACCGAATCGCTGATCGTGCCTTCGCCGAAGAAGGCGTTGAGCGCGTTTGTGCGCACGCGTCGGAGAGCTTCTGATGTCGTCTGAATGTTGTTGCCATAGACGGCGGGCGTCGCGCGGCGCAAGGCCTGAACGCGCGCGTCGTGGGCGCGCAAGGTCAACTCAAGTCGTTTGTAGAGCGAGCGAAATCTTTTTTGTTCTGCTCCGGCGGAGTTCAGAAAGCGGAAGCTGTCTTCGACGAGCGCTTGATAGACGCCGATCTCTGTTGCGGCGCGGTCGTACTTGCGTTCGTTTGTAAGTTTCTCGGCTTGTTGAAGGCGCGCTTCGGCGAGTTCGAGGCTGAGTCGCGTGCGCGCCTTTCCGTCGCGCGCCACGTCGAGTTGCGCTTTGTCTTCGTTGGGGATGAAGCGCAAAGGCGGCGGCGCGGAGGTTATGTCAACGACGACTTGCTGCGCGGGCGCAATTGAAACGCCATAAGCAAGGAAGAGAAGCGCGCCGAGCACGCCGGTTGCAGTTTGCGAAAACTGTGCGACATGAGAGAACAGGAAATTCATTTGTGTGCCCTCCTTGCAGAATGTAAATGCTTATTCGGTTGTTCCTTCCCGATCTTGAAAGCGAGCCGTCAAGGTTTCGTAGCGCGCGGCTTGCGACCCATGCCGCGCTTGATCTGGCTGCGCAGAGTCGGCAAACGCAAATTAACTTTGTCAATCTCTAAAGCGTTCACGCTTGTGTCGGCGCGCTGCAAAAACGTTTCGTAAGCCCTGAGCGCCTCAGCGTATTGTCCGAGCAAATCGTGGTCGCGTCCGATGAAGTAATACGTGATCGCTAGTTCAGGTCGCGCGCGTGTAAGCCAAGTATACTCCACTATAGCTTCTGCGTAACTTTTTAATTCGTCGAGGGCAGCGGCGAGATTGGCGTGTGCCGCGTAGTTATCGGGTGCGACGGCGATGATGCGCCGCAGGACGACGACTGCTTCGGGGAAATGACGCGCTTGCACGAGCGCGGAAGCATAGCCGGTGGCGTAGTCAACATTCGACGGTTCGAGTTCGGCGGCGCGGCGGTAGTAGGTCAGTGAGCGTGCCGGATCGCTTGTGCGGTAAGCCGCGCCGAGCCGGGCGAGGATCGAAGCGTTTTTCGGATCGCGCTCGACAACTTGCTCCAAAGCGCGGACGGCGTTCGCATCAAAAGTTCCTGAGAGTTCGCTGCGAAGAATAATTACGTTGGGCGAGTTCTTTGTGCTTTCATCAAGCCTGTCAATGATTCGCAGCGCATCTTCCTTTTTTCCGACGCGCGCATAAAAATTCATCAAGTAGAGCAGCAAGTCTCTTCCGCCGAATTCTGTTGACGACGTGGTTGATGAAATTCGCTCGGCCTTGCGCGCCGCTTCCGCCGCCCCTTCGCGGTCGTTCGCGGCGAGGCGAAGTTCGGCCTGTTCGAGTTGGGTGAGGAGATTTTGCGGTTCAAGATTCTGTGCGCGGTCGAGGCTCGTCGCGGCAGCCTTCAAGTCACCGGACAGACGCTCGGCTTTCGCGCGACGCGCCCACACGGAAGCTGATGCTTTGTTGTTCGCCGTCGCGCGTCGGAGAAGTTCTAACGCTTCGCGCGGCTGCCCGTTGGACGAGCGCAGGTCGGCCAAGAGCGTCAGCGCTGTATAATTTGTCGGGTCGAGTTCGAGAGCGCGTGTGGCCGAAGTCTCGGCTTCGCGGGAGCGAGCGGCATTGTCGCTTCCGTTAGGCGGAAGCGGGCGGAAGAGCAGCGCGCTCAATGCCGCGTGCGGAGGCGCCCAGTCCGCGCGGAGTTCGATGGCGCGGCGAAAAGCGCGTTCGGCTTCTTCAGACCGCTTTAAGGAAACTAAAGCCGCGCCGCGTTGGTATTCGGCTTCAGGGAATTCGGGGTTGAGCTTGAGGGCTTCTTCGTAGAGCTTGAGAGCTTCGGTGAGTTTTCCGCGCGCGTGCGCGTCTTGTCCTTGCTCGAAAAGTTTGTCCCACGCTTCCTCGTCGCCACCGCTCGCACCCTGCGCTGTCGCATTCGTTACCGCGCCGCATAACACGAGCAGCAAAGCGAAAGCAAAGGTGTAAATCCGAAAAAGCCTCACGATGTAAACCTTGAAATTGCGGAAAGAAGGCCTTTGATCTCTAAAGCTGTTTGGCGAAAGAAAACCGCGACCTTTGAAGCGCAGCATAGCACGCGCATTTTCCGGCGTCCATGCTCTTGAGGTGTGCCCGCGCGCGTCGAAGTTTAATACGAGGGTTGCGCCGCGAAAGAGGCTGGGATAACATGCCCGTTAGCTCCAACGAATTAAATTTTTACCTGAACGCCATTTGAGAAGTTTACGTTTGAGATGTACGCCGATTATCACAAGCGTTGCGAGAAACTTGTGAACGCCCAATTGCTTGAAGAGGCTCTGCCCGCCCCTGCCGCATCCGGCGACGTTTCCGCCGAAGCGTTGCGGAAAGAAGGTGAGTTGCGTGGTGTGCTGCGCGAAATGGGATCGGTGCTGGTGGCTTTCTCCGGCGGCGTGGATAGTTCTTATCTCGCTTTGGTGGCAACGCAAGAGTTAAACGCCGGAGCGTTGTGCGTAACGGGCGAATCGCCGAGTCTGGCGGCGCGCGAACGAACGGAAACACAAACTCTCGCCGCTCGCTTCGGCCTCCATCACGAAACCGTTTCCACCGAAGAGGTAAGCGATCCGCACTATCAGGCGAACGCACCGAATCGTTGCTATTTCTGCAAAAACGAACTTTACGCAAAACTCACTCCGCTCGCGCAGCGGCGCAACATAAAATTCATTGTTGATGGAACGACGACAGACGATCTCGGCGATCATCGCCCCGGCAGACGCGCCGCTTCTGAGCACAAAGTGCGCAGCCCGCTCGTCGAAGTCGGAATAAGCAAAAAGGAAGTGCGCGAGATGAGTCATCGACACGGACTGCCGACGTGGGATAAACCGTCGAGTCCATGTCTTTCGTCGCGCATCGCTTACGGCACGCCGGTAACGATTGAGCGATTGCGTACAGTGGAGCGGGGCGAAGAGATTATGCGCGCGCTTGGGTTTCGTGAATTCCGCGTGCGTCACCACGACGAACTTGTGCGGCTGGAGATCGCGCCTGACGAATTGAACAATGCCCTCGACCGCAGGGTGACGGACGAACTCGCACGGCGTTTCCGCGCTCTCGGCTTTCGCTATGTCACGCTCGATTTGCACGGCTATCGCACGGGCGCGATGAATGAAGTGATAAAGAGTGAGCAGTAAGCAGTAAAAACACGACTGCTTTACAACTGCTCACCGCTTACTACTGCTGGAGATGATTTATGGCTAATCCGATGGTGGACGATGCGCGGGAGATCAAAGAAGAGAACCCGTTTGAATCAATGATGGCGCGTTTTGATCGGGCGGCGCAGTTGCTCGATCTCGACCCCGACCTCTATGCCGTGATGCGCGTGCCGAACCGCGAGCTTAAAGTTTACATTCCAGTGCGGATGGATTCGGGGCGCATGGAAGTTTTCGAGGGCTATCGCGTGCAGCACAACTTCGCGCGCGGCCCCGCCAAGGGCGGCATACGCTATTCGCCCGACGTGACGATTGATGAAGTCAAAGCTCTCGCGGCGTGGATGACGTGGAAGTGCGCGGTCGTCAACGTGCCGTTTGGCGGGGCGAAGGGCGGCGTGGTGTGCAACCCGCACGAAATGTCGCTGAGCGAGTTGGAGCGTATGACGCGGCGGTTCGCAGCCGAGTTAATCGACTTCATCGGGCCAGAAAAGGACGTGCCCGCGCCCGACATGAACACCAACGAGCAGACGATGGCGTGGATCATGGACACTTACTCGATGCACGCGCGCCACACCGTGAACGCTGTCGTGACAGGTAAGCCGGTCGCGCTCGGCGGCTCGGCCGGAAGGCGCGAGGCGACGGGGCGTGGATTGCTGTTTGTGATCAACGAGGCGATCAAGAAATTTAAGATGACGCCGCCGACGACGCGCGTCGTCGTGCAAGGTTCAGGCAATGTCGGCGGCATCGGCGCGATGCTGCTGCACGAGGCAGGCTATAAGGTCGTCGCCATCTCGGACATCAGCGGCGGTATTTACAATCCGAACGGCATTGACATCCCGGAAGCGATGGAGCACTTGAAGCGCACGCGCTCGTTTGAAGAATTTGCGGGCGTCGAGCGCGTCAGCAATCAGGATTTGCTCGAACTCGAATGCGACGTGCTCGCCCCGTGCGCCACCGAAAATCAGATCGGGTCGCACAACGCGGATCGCATTAAGTGCAAAGTGCTGGCGGAGGGCGCAAACGGCCCAACCACTGCCGCCGCCGACGAAATCCTGCATAACAAAGGGATTTTCGTGATCCCCGACATCCTCGCCAACGCGGGCGGCGTGACGGTTTCGTATTTCGAGTGGGTGCAGGACAGAATGGGCTACTTCTGGAAAGAGGAAGTCGTCAACGAGCGCCTGCAAGACGTGATGGTAGCGAGTTTCAACGACGTGAGTAAGTATGCTGAAACGCACGGAGTTGATACGCGCACCGCTGCTTACATGCTGGCCATTGACCGCGTCGGTTACGACACGCGGATGCGCGGCATCTATGCTTAAAGCGGGTGCGGAAGAAAAATTTGAAAGCTAAATGTGGAAAAAGACTTGCTTTCCCCCGCATTGTAAGGTATGGTCGGCCGGAATTTATCCTGCGGGACAAGATTAGGAAGGTGTCACCGCGAGATAAACCGTTTTCGATTGACAGCGTGCGGGCTGTTTGATTTTAGACAGACCACGCACGCCTTTGCAGCAAAACCACAGTTGAGAGTCGGTGTTCAGGCACGCAAGACCGCCTGCGAGCAATTAAAACTGCTCAACTTCTCTCGCTGCTCCTCTCTAGCTACACAGCTGTTATTCTGACGAGGGCAGGAGCAGTAACTCAAAAACTTAGTTGTTGCACGCTTGTAGTTGGAGCGTCCGCGCCACGCAGGGAAGCGGCGGGTCTAACGCGCGATGTCTGTTAAGCAATCCCACGACGACACGTCTGCCAAGTGCCCGCGTCCCGCTCAAGCTCGGTCGCCCGTTCCGCAAAATATTATTATTTCGTTTCGCAGGAGGAATGCGATGGAATTCGCGAAAAGAGCGCTTGTTTTAGCGCTCGCTTTGTTGATGCTGTGCGCAGCAGTATCAGCGCAAACGTTGAGGAATGAGAATGATCCGCGAAACACGGCGCCGACCGTCGGAACAGGTGGCCCTCCAGGCGGGCCCACCGGATTATTCACCGTCTACGACGG
>JACCYN010000123.1 GCA_013696465.1 Pyrinomonadaceae bacterium | reverse complement strand
CCATCATAGAACGGAACGGCCTGCACGTTCTTCCTGACTGTCACGCGCGCCTCAAGATTGACGACCGCGAGGGCGTTGCCGCCGACGGGGACGAGGAACGGATTGAGTGTTACCTCTTTTCCTTGCGTGTCGAAGAAGCGCCCGCGCGGCAAGATGGCGAGGCGTGGCCCGGCTTCTTCAAAACCAAAACCACGCAAAGTGGTCGATCCGCCCGAGAAGAACCTTTCGCTGATCGGCAGTGTCCGGTCGAAGTTGTCGATCACCCCATTGTCGTCGCGGTCGCGCGCGCCATAGATTTTGGCAAGCCCGAATTGGACGGCCCCGGCGAGCACGGTCTCGCGCACGCGGTTGATTTTGTAGTAACGGCGGTAGGTCGTCTGTAGTTTACTGAACGAAAGGTTTCCGCCGAGGTTTTTCAGCGCGAGCGCATAGTCAGCCGTGAAAAACTCGCCGCGTGTCGCGTCGAGTTGCCGGTCGCGCGTGTCGCGCGCGAACGTCGCCGCGAAGCGTGACAGCCGCACGACGCGATCGGGTTGGAGAACGTCCCTGATAATGAGACTGTTGATGTTGAAGAGGCGCACGTCTTCGTAGTTGTAACGCAGAAACAGCGTGCTGCGCTTGCGCACTTCGCCGCGCGGCCCCAGTTCCAACTCAAAGTCGCGTTGCGTCTCGATGTTCACGGTAAAACGGTTGATCGACGGGTCGCTGGCGCGCTCGCAGTTGGGAAAGCTGCTGCTGCCGCTCACGCAGTCGATGTCGATGGGCTTACCCTCCTCGTCCAACCTTTGCACGATGCCAAAATTTCCGCGGTCAATCGTCGAGCGAAAGAAGCGCGTCACGCTGGTGTCGCGCTGGTACTGGATGGAGACGGCGAGCGGCGCGAAATCGAATTTGTTGTAGCTGCGAAAGCGTGGATCGAAGTATTCAAAGCGCAAAAGCTGTTGACGACGGCTCGCGCGCGAGCGCAAAGCGCCCTGCCGCAATTTGCCGAAGAGATTATTGTTGCGAATTTCAAACAGACCAAGTGGCCCGTTGTCGGTTGAATAGCCGCCGCCGTACTGCATGTCGTAAGACTGTCGCTCTTCGACATCAATAATGATGTCGCGCCGCTTGTAGCCGGAGGCGTTTTCGCCCGCATCTTCGGGGCGCACAATGACCTGCCGAAAGGCATCGGTCGCATACAGGATGCGCTCGGTCTCCGCGAGGTCGGCGGCGCGCAGCACCGCGCCTTCGCGCAGCGGGATCGCGGTCATCACGGCTGCGCGCTCGGTACGCACAAGGCCGTTGATGAAGATGCGATTGATGAAAATCTTGTCGGCTTCCTTAATGGTGTAGATAATCCGCACCTGCTCGTCACCGCCGCGCGTTGCCGGCAGATCGACGATGTCGACATCGACTTCCGCATCTAGGTAGCCATTGCGCGAATAGAAACTGCGCAGTCGGTCGGCGTCGGCGCGCGCCTGCGAACGCGAAAACGGCCCGTCGATGATTGTGCAGAATTCGTCGGGCGCACGGATTGATGGGCACGTCGCGTCACGTAAAGTCTCAGCCGTGAAAAGCTGATTGCCGCGCGTCTCAACGCCGGCGACGCGCGTTAACGGACCTTCGTTGACGACAAAGGTGATGATCAGGTTCTCGCCTTCAAGCGACACGCCCTGCCGCACTTGGGCCACCGCGCGCCGGTAGCCGAGGTCGCGCATCCGCGCCTCAATTGTCCGCCGGTCCTTCTCCAGCGCATCGTTGCTGGTGTAGCCGCGCCCGTAACTGAGGACCGGGATGAAACCGAGGGCGTTGGCCTTCTTAGTGCTCAGGTTGTCCTCCACGTCTTCGGCTGTCAGCTTCTCCGTGCCTTCGATGCGGATGTCCGTCAGCTTGAAGCGCCGCCCGCGCTCGACATCGTAGGTGATCGTGACGGCGCGCTCGCTCAATTCGTCCGGGTTCAAATTCTCGCATGACGTGGCAACCACGTCGGTGCGGCGTCCTGCGCCAGCGGCACTCGTCCCGGCGGCGACCGGCAGCAAAGCAACGTCATTATTGGTGAGCGCTGGAACGACCGTGCAGACCGCCGTGACATCGGCGAAGAAGTATCCGTCCTCCTGTAACTCGTTGCGGAGGCGGCGCGCGCCTTCGACAATCGCCGACACGTCAATGGTTCCTTCACGCTTGACCGGCAGTAACTCGCGCGCTTTTTTCTCGCCCGGATTGTAACTACCGAACGCGACTGCCACCTTCGGCCCGACCGTCCCGGCGAGCGTCACGGTGATTGTGTTGCGTTCCTGATTAAGCTGCACTTGCGGCGCATCAACGCGCGGCGCAAGGCGGCCCTCGGCGATGATCGACTGCCGGATACGCTCAATGTCTTCGCTGAGCGCCGTGAGTGTGAACGGCGCGCCGGGACGAATCTGCAAATCAGGTGTGACGCGCGCCGCATTGAATCCGATGATATTGATATTGAATGCCTCGACCGTCGTTCGCGCGCCGAGCGTGACGTGATAGATGACGGTTGCGCGCGTCTTTGTCGCATCAAGTTTCCGCTCGTACTCGACGTTCGCGCGGTAAAATCCCCGG
>JACCYN010000109.1 GCA_013696465.1 Pyrinomonadaceae bacterium | reverse complement strand
TTCAGAAAGGTGAAGTTAGTTATGTCGCAACCCCCGCCGACCGTTCCATCAGGGATGCCCCTCGGAGCGAAACCAATGAAGCCCGGCAGCGGCCCCGCACCAGCCGCTGGCATGAAGCCGATGCCCGCCGGGATGATGCCCGGCATGAAGGGAATGCCGCTGGGTCAGATGAGCGCGCGCCCTTACATCGGGCGTGCCTTCAAAATCCTCGGCAAACACAAAACCGTTCTGATCATTTCGACAATCTTAACCCTTATCGGCTCGCTGATGCCCTTCCTCGTCAGCGCCTCTTTCGGGCCGCTGATTCAAATTCTCGGCAAGGCGGCGGCCGATGATCGCCTTAACGAAGTTTGGACGCTCACGGGTTCGCTCTACAGCAAAGCGGGCGCAACCGAATCAACAGGGTTTACGGGCTGGATGGCCACGCCCTTGAACTTCACGACGATCTTCTTCGTCTGGGCGGTCGCCTCCGTCGCCGCCGTGCTCGTCCGCTTCGTGCAGCAGTGGATGATGTCGAACCTCGAACAGAAACTCATCAGCGAAGTTCAGCATCAAGTTTACGATCACGTCCAAACGCTTTCGCTCGACTTCTTCACTTCCGGGCAGACGGGCGCGCTGATGCAGAGGGTGCTACAGGAATCGCAGGGCGTGCAAAAGCTGCTCACGGGAGTGCTCTTAACGCCCATCCTCGATGTCATCGTGCTCTTCATCGCCCTCTCTTATCTCGTCGGGTTGAGTTGGCAGATGACGCTCGTCGCCTTCGCCTTGGGGCCGCTCGCTTTCCTGCTCTTCCGCTTCACGATGACCAAGTTGCAACACGCCGCTGGTGACATGGCGATCACGGCGCGCGACTTGAACGCGGAGTTGAACGAATCAATCGCCGGGATGGCCGACATTCAAGTTTTCAACGCGCAGTCGAGGCGCAGTGACCGCTTCGGCACGGTGGCGCGCTCCGCCACGAGCGCCACCGCACGCATGTTCGGCTGGATGCACCTGAGCAACACCGCGTCGCAAATCTACGTCGCCCTGAGTACGGCCGTCGTGCTATTAGTCGGCATCCGCTTCGGCGCGGCGTTCGGCTTGACGCTCGCCAGCCTCATCGTCTTCGTCGGCTTCGTGCCCGCGATGTTCGCCCCCGTGCAGCGAGTTCTCACGTCCTACACCACATACAAATCGCTTGTGCCGAACGTCGTCGCCACTTATGAGTTGCTCGACACGAAGCCGACGGTTCTGGAGAAGCCGGGCGCGCGTGATTTAGGCGAAGTTCACGGGCATGTGAGATTCGATAACGTCACGTTCGGCTACTCGCCGACGCAAAAGGTTTTGAACAACATCACGTTCAACATCCGCGAAGGCGAAACCGTCTCCTTCGTTGGCCCCATCGGCTGCGGCAAATCAACGATCATGAATCTGCTGCTGCGCTTCCTCGAACCGCAGTCGGGGCGCATCACCCTCGAAGACCAAGACACTTCCGAAGTAACCTTAAAAAGTTTGCGCGACCAAGTCTCGAAACTCTCGCAGTTTCCGTTTTTCCTCAAAGACACGATCCGCGAAAACGTCCGGCTCGGCAAAGAGAACGCGACCGACGCGGAGATCGAAGAGGCTTGTCGCATCGCGCACATCCACGACGTGATCGTTGACCCGGCCAGAATGCCGCAGGGCTACGACACAACCGTTGACGTGCAAGTGCCTTCGGGCGGACAGAAACGCCTCATCGCGCTTGCGCGTTGTCTCCTGCGCAAACCCGAAGTGCTTCTTCTTGATGAACCGACCGAGAACTTGGACGCCGATCAACGCAATCGCCTCACGCAAGTCATACGCGAATACGCGCAAGGCGAAAGCCACCGCACGTGCCTCGTCATCAGCCACGACTTGAATTTCGTCGCCGCCGTCTCCGACCGCATCATCGTCCTTAAAGACGGACGGGTTGCCGACGAAGGCACGCACGACGAACTCGTGCAGCGTGAAGGACTCTACAAGACGCTTTATGAAATGAAGAATATTGACCCGGCGCTTCTGCGCACGCGCGCCGGAGGGGGTGGGGACGACGGCGGACTGCCGCCGGGCGCGATGCCCGCAGGCGCAATGGGCGCTGGCATACCTCTCTGAAATTTACAGCGAAAGAAAATCGGAGCGACGTTTGAATCTCGTCGCTCCGATTTTCTTTGGAATGGTCTTTTCGTTTAATTCACTCGATTAAGCGTCATCTCGAAGAACTTCCGCCATGTCTTGCCGTCCTGAGAAATTTCACCCGTCTCAAACCATTGATCTTTATCAACCTTAACAACGTAGCGAATAGCACCTGCCGGAAACTGAAATCCCCACTGCCAGCCGCCCTCTACCAGTTTCACCTCGTGGTCTCCGGTAATGCCGTTGACTAAATAAGTGCGGAAACGATGCGTCTTCGCTTTCTCGTCGTAGGAGAGGACGGCGAGAGTTTCGTGGATGACAATCTCTTCGTCTTTACCCGCAACTTTGGCCTTAAATTTTCCTTCCACGAGCAGCGCAAGACCGTTTAGCTTGCTCTGGATCGTCTCCGTTCCGGCGAAGGCTTCCCGCCGCCCCGCCTGTTCTATCCA
>JACCYN010000065.1 GCA_013696465.1 Pyrinomonadaceae bacterium | reverse complement strand
GAGGGAAGAATGTCACACGCGGCGAACGGTATTTTGTGGTTGAACGGGCAGTTCGGTGATTTTCAAACGTCGCGCGTGGCTTTGGAAGATCGCGGTTTCCAATTCGGCGACGGCATCTACGAAGTTGCGCGCACGTACAATGGCGTGCCCTTTATGCTCCGCGAACACATCGCGCGACTTTTCCGCAGCGCCGCCGGAATTGACCTTACGCTTACCATGTCGGGCGACGAATTGACGGTGATAGCGCGCGATCTTTTAATTCGCTTTTCGTCGGACGATGCGGAAATTTATTTTCAGATTACGCGCGGCGCGGCTCCGCGTAACCTGCTTTATGCGGACGAGATGCAGCCGACCGTGATCGTCGGCGTGCGACCGCCACGTTACGTGCCGCCGGAGTTGCGCGAAACGGGTTGCCACGTGATCACTGTGCCCGACGAGCGTTGGGCGCGCTGCGATCTGAAGACGATCTGCTTGCTTCCGAACGCTCTGGCGAAAGGGCGGGCGCACCGCGCCGGAGCTTTCGACGCGCTGATGATTCGAGACAAGTTGCTCACCGAAGGCACGGCCTCAAACGTCTTCCTTTGGCTGAACGAAAAGCTTATCACTCCCGTCGCCGACAATCGCATTCTTCACGGCATCACGCGCGGCGTCGTGCTGAAGATTGCGCGCGAGATTGGTTACAGCATCGTCGAGCGAGATATCAACCGTGAAGAGTTATACGCAGCGCAAGAAGTATTTCTCACAAGCACGTCGCTTGAGTTAATGCCCGTCGTTATAATTGATGACAAAACGGTCGGCACAGGCGCGGCGGGCGACGCGCACCGCGATCTGCACACGGCGTTTCGCTCGTTTGCGCAAAAGCATTAAATGACTTTCGCCGTACTAAAGAAAAGTGACCGTATGAGCAACGTCACCAAAATTTGTATCTCATGCTGGCTAGTTTTTATGCCAGCTTCGACTTTTGCCGATACTCCCGTGCATCCTTTTTCTTATTCAGTATCTTCATCAAATGGCAAGTTCATCTTCGTAATGGTTGCTCCTGTCAGTGTTGAAGAAGATGGCTCGTTTATGAATGATAAAGATGAAGTCAAAGCTAAAACAGTAAGAGCCAAATACACGAAAAGCGGACTGTACTTGAACGACGGTTCAACAGCCCCATTGTGGACTGTTGATTGGTATGCTCCATCAACTATTATTGCCGCCGACGGAGTGCATTTAGTCCGGCAGGGATTCCCGCCAGCAGAAAGCCTTGATGCTGAAGCTATAACCTTCTTCGCTAACGGCAAAGAGATTCGCACGTACAATGTAGGCGATTTCATAGATACAACCCTGCTAATTCCGCGAAGCGCAGCTTACATATATTGGTTTGAGAGCATGAATCTTGATGATGAGAGCCAGACAGCAACGCTTACAACGTCAAGCATGGGAAAATTCGTGTTTGATTATACAAGCGGTAAAATCGTTTCTTCACGCAGGCCTATCATAGCGGGAGTTGTTATTGGCGGTGTCGTAGTTATTCTGGCGCTTGTCGCGCTTATCAAAAGAAGAAGTCGTGTTTCAAAAGCCGCTGTCTAACAAGGCGCTGGAACTGACCGTGAATTAGCAAATCTTTCATCGAGAACTTGCGTGGTTTCGATGTTATGTGCGCAACGGCTTAACTTCAACGCCTACGCCTCTTCAACGCAACATCGGCCCACGAACATTTTGAACGATCCATGCAAATCCGCATCGCCATCGGCTCAGACGTTGCAACGCTCTTCCGTATCCGCACGAGCGTAAAAGAGAACTATCAATCGCAAGAAGAATTGGCCGCAATTGGCGTCACGCCGGAGAGCGTCGGCGAGATGCTTCGCACGACGGCGCGCGTGTGGGTGGCGGAGATTGACGACGAAGGGGTTGCATTCTCAATGGCCGACGCGGAGCAAGGCACGATCTTCGCCATGTTCGTTCGCCCCGGCTACGAGCATCGCGGCGCGGGTCGCGCCCTCATGCGCGCGGCGGAAGAATGGCTTTTCTCTCAAGGTCATGATGAGATATGGCTTTTGACGGGCAGCGACGAGAGACTAAGAGCGAACGGCTTTTACCGTCATCTCGGCTGGAACGCCGAAGGCATCGAAGCCGACGGGCAGTTGAGATACGTTAAGCGCAAACATTCATCTGGTGATGTTAAATGATAAAAGCTACAATACCTCTTCAACCAATTAAATCTGTTCGCCTTCAAACGAGATCACATGAAGACTACCAAACCCTCGACACTTCTAACGCTGTGTGCCCTTTTCCTCTTGCCGCTCCTCGCTTCCGCGCAGGATCGTCCCCAAAGCAAAACGATCCGCGGGCGAACCGTAGGCTTGCAAAAACTCGACGGGCTGATGCCGCTCTACTGGGACTTGGAAAGCGGCAAATTGCTGATGGAGATTTCGCGCTTCAACACGGAACTTCTCTACCAAGTTTCCCTGCCAACGGGAGTCGGCTCAAACCCTATCGGACTTGATCGCGGTCAACTTGGCAACACGCACGTTGTCTTTTTCGAGCGCGTGGGGCCGAAGGTGTTGATGGTTGAACCGAACTACCGCTTCCGCGCGATTACAAACGACGCGGCGGAGCGGCGCGCCGTCGAAGAATCGTTCGCGCGCTCGGTGCTTTACGGCTTCAAAGTCGAAGCGGCGGAAGACGGGCGCGTGCTCGTGGATGCGACCGCGTTTTTCCTCCGCGACGCGCACGGAGTCGTTGACCGTCTCCGCGACGCAAATCAAGGGCGCTTCAATCTCGACGAATCGCGCAGCGCGATCCACATGCCGCGCACGAAAAACTTTCCGAAGAACACGGAGGTCGAGGCGACGCTGACCTTCGCCTCCGATCAACCCGGCGCGCTCGTCCGCGACACCGCGCCGACGGCGCAATCCTTAACCGTGCGCGAACATCATTCGTTCGTCGAACTGCCCGACGGCAACTACACGCCGCGCAAACTCGATCCGAGAGTCGGCGTCTTCGCCGTCGAGTTTTACGATTACGCGACGCAGATCACCGACCCGCTTGAGAAACGCTGGATCGTTCGTCATCGTTTACAAAAGAGAGACCCGACGGCGGCCGTCTCCGAACCCGTCAAGCCGATCATTTACTACGTTGACAACGGCACACCGGAACCCGTCCGCAGCGCGCTCGTCGAAGGCGCAGCGTGGTGGAACGCCGCGTTCGAGGCGGCCGGATTCCGCAACGCCTTTCAAGTGAAAATTCTGCCCGCCGATGCCGACCCGTTGGACGTTCGCTACAACGTGATCAACTGGGTGCATCGCTCCACGCGCGGCTGGGCTTACGGCAGCAGCATCGTTGACCCGCGCACGGGCGAGGTTATCAAAGGCGTCGTCACGCTCGACTCGCAGCGCGCCCGCCAAGACTATCTGATCGGCACGGGACTCACACCGAATTACACGCGCGCGGCGAGACAGCGTGGCGCGTTCGCTTCAGGTTGCGAGTTGGGCAGCTTGCCGGAGGACGACACCGCCGCACTCGACGCTTCTGTTGACGCGCGCGCGATGTCAATCGCCCGCATCCGCCAACTCTCGGCGCACGAAGTCGGGCATACTTTGGGACTCGCGCACAACTTCGCCGCAAGCACTTACGGTCGCGCGTCGGTGATGGATTATCCCGCGCCGATGGTCGAAATTAAAAACGGCAAACTCGATCTCTCAAACGCTTACGCGATTGGCATCGGCGACTACGACAAGTTTGCGATCACTTACGCCTACGCGCAATTTCCTTCGCCCGCGAACGAAGCGGCGGAACTCGAACGCATCTTGAGCGACGGCACGAAGCGCGGGATGCTCTTCATCTCCGACGCCGACGCCCGGCCGCCGGGCGCGGCGCACCCGCTCGCCAGCCTCTGGGACAACGGCGATGACCCGGTGCGTATGCTGCGCCACGAGATGGAAGTGCGCCGCATTGGGATCAGCAATTTCGGACTCGGCAACATCCCGCGCGGCACGCCGCTCTCGCTGCTCGAAGCGAAATTCTTGCCGCTCTACTTGCACCACCGCTATCAACTCCAAGCGGCCGTGAAAACAGTCGGCGGACTCTACTACACTTACGCCGTCAAAACTGACGAAGGCGTAAGCCCTGCGCGTGTGCAAGAGATCGTTCCCTCGGCGCGCCAACGCGACGCGCTTGCGGCCGTGCTCGACACCCTCAAGCCAGACGCGCTCACCATTCCGCCGCACATACTAACTCTTATTCCGCCGCGCGCGTTCGGCTACGAAGGCGGCACGCCGGAACTGTTTCCCAAACGCGCCGCGCCAGCCTTCGACCCCATCGCCGCCGCGACAGTCGCTGCCGACCTCGCTATCTCCGCCTTGCTCCAGCCGAACCGCGCCGCCCGCCTCATCGAGTTTCACGCGCGCGACCGAGCCAATCCCGATTTCAAAGAAGTCGTTGACGCGCTCATCGCGCGCACGTGGGACGAACCCGCGCCGAAAGAAACTTACGAACCCGCCGTCATGCGCGCTGTGCAAAGCTTAACGGTCACGCGCTTAATGGACACGGCCGCTAACAGCGACGTCGCGCCGCAAGTCCGTGCCGTTGCGACCGAAGCGTTACGCGAACTGCTCAAAAAGCTTGAAGCCACATCGCTTGATCCAACCGCCTCTTCGCACCGCCGCGCCACGCGCGACGACATCGAACGCTTCCTCGCCCGTCCCGACGCCCCGCGCCGACAAACCACGCCTTTGCCCGTCCCGCAAGGCGACCCGATTGGCGCGGGAAACCAGTCTTAGAAGCAGGGCGGAGTGTTAACAAAATGTGCGGTCGTTTGCCGCGACAACGAACGACCGCACAAGTATGACAACACTTGTTGGACGCTTACTTGTAGTAGAGCGAATGTGCTAAAAGGCGAAGAAATGAAGTTCGTTATTCGGTGGAGCGTTCATCTGGCGGTATATAGCAGTTTGCTCTTTTCTTCTTGTGTGAATGCACAGAAGTCAGAGACAACCGGTGTACCGCAAACGCGCGTTTCTGTTGCCACTAACCCGATAGCGAGTCTTCCTGCCGAGATGGTTTTGAGCGGGGGCATCTTGTTGCAAACGCGAGTTAATGATTCTGAACCGCTGTGGTTCGTCTTAGACAGCGGCGGCGGTTCCGGCTTCATCATCGATAGGCGGCGGGCGGATACTTTGGGACTCGAACTTCGTGGCAGAGCCAAATCCACCGGAGCCGGAGAAAACTATTATGATGTGACTTTTGCGAACAACATACGCATCACCTTAGCAGGCATCGAGTTTCCCCCTCAAACCGTCAGGGTTATTTCTCTGAGTTCGCTTGAACCCTTCGCCGGGCGAACGCTTGATGGCGCTATCGGTTTCGGATTGTTCAGCCGCTATGTCGTCGAGATTGATTATGCCACACGCAAAGTTAATCTCTACGATTCGCAAAGCTACCACTATTCCGGGTCTGGAACTCGTCTGCCGCTCACGATGGAAGACAACCATTTCTTTGTGCCCGCAAAGGTCGCCATCGCTGGACGCGGCACGATTGACGGAAAGTTTATGGTGGATACCGGCGCAGTCCCGATGACGCTCATACTAAACAGACCTTTTGTTGAAAAACACGGATTGCTGGCATCTCTCAGAAAGAGAATTTTAGATCGCTCACTTCCGGGACTTGGCGGGGAGACAAAGCAGATTCTCAGTCGGGCTTCGATGATACGGTTAGGCGGCTTGACGATTCATCAGCCAACCATCTCACTCTCACAGGACGCACAGGGGGCTTTAGCAAGCCCGGACTTCGACGGGGTCATCGGCGGCGAACTGTTGCGCAGATTCAAGGTGATCTTTGATCCGGCGCGCCGCCAATTAATTCTGGAACCGAACGCGCACTTCACCGAACCTTATGAACATAGCATGAGCGGCATCGGCTTACGCGCCGAGGGGGAGAATTTCAGAGTCATCAAGGTACATCGCGTTATCGAAGATTCTCCGGCGAGTGAAGCGGGCTTGCGCGAGGGAGATGTAATTGTGGCAATCGGTGATCAGCCCGTTTCGTCGTTTACGCTGGATCAGTTGTACCAAATGTTCAAACAGGAAGGGCGTGAGTACGACATAGTCGTTATGCGTGGTGGAGAAAGATTGCAGGCCAAGCTAAGGTTGCGGCGTTTAGCCTAGCCTCACATCTGTTGTTCGAGCGAACGCGCAATTAACATGCTGAGATTACGCAGGGATAGTTAAGGCAAGTGTGCTCATACAATTAAGCCGGAAAGTAATCAACCAATAAGAAAACTGCCACTCAGCCATTGAAGCGGCTAAACTCAAGTTACGGAGTACTTGCAG
>JACCYN010000033.1 GCA_013696465.1 Pyrinomonadaceae bacterium | reverse complement strand
ACCTTGTGCTTCACTGTCTTATGATTGCAGGCCAATGCGCCGCAGTAAATCTTGAAAGCGTGGGTCGGCGCGCAGATTGTTCCATTTCGGTTCGACTTTCAGAAGAGTCATTCTTACATCTCGCTGCTGAAGTCCCTTTTCCAGCGAGGCGATTGCCTCATCGGTTTCGCCGAGTCCGTTGTATGCTAAAGCGAGATTTTGTGGTGGAACATAACGCCCTTCTGCGGCGCGTTTCTTTAGTTCGTTGAGCGTGGCTTGCGCCTCTTCTCGTCTGCCTGACTTTGCCAGAGCATAAACGATATGCGCGACGGCTTCGGAGTGTCCGCCCGATAAATCGCTGGCTTTGGTCGCTTCCGCGATGGCTTCCGCGTACATTTTTTTCTCGATATAAACTCTCGCAAGAACAAAGTGGGCGAGCCAGAAGTTCGGTTCTAGTTCAAGCGTCTTGTGCAGGCTAACAATCGAATCATCATACTTTCCCGCGTAAAAAAGAGCTTGCCCTTCGAGCGCGTTGATCCTCAAGTTGAGCGGGTCGAGTTCTCTGGCGCGTCTGGCGAGAGGCAATGCTTCCGCGTGCCGCCCGGTGAACGTGAACACGTGGGAGTAAGCGATATATGTATCACCTACGTTCGGATTCAGATTTAAGGAGCGTTGAAGCTCTTGCTCCGCGCCCCTCCAGTCCCAATCGAACCAGAATTTAACCCATCCGAGCGTTGTGTGCGCTTGGGCGAGCGAATCGTCAATCTGCAAGGCTTTAAGCGCCGCCTCGCGCGCTCTGGGAAGAACTTCTTGCGAAGGTGCGTCTGCGGTCATCGCAAGCGCAAAATAAGCGCGCCCTACTTCGGCGTAAGCAAGCGCGTAGTTCGGATCAACGTCAACCGCTTGCTGAAAATATCCAATGCTTTTTCTGATTTCCGGCGGAGAGAGTTTGTTAAGATGATAAAGACCTTGCAGATAAAGTTGATACGCTTCGGCGTTCTCCGTGTAATTCTTCGCCAACCTCTGCTCGTCCGCGCCCGACAGCCGCGCCCGTAACTTTTGTGAAACGTCGCGCGTGATCTCACTTTGCAATGAAACGATGTCCGTCAGCTTTCGATTGTACTGCTCCCCCCAAATCTGATCGCCTGTCTGCGCATTAACCAAAGATAAGTACAGCGCCAAGTCGTCGCCGCGCTGCACCACACGCCCGTTCAAGATCGCTTGCACGCCTAGTTCGGTGGCGATTTGCCGCGGCTCGACCGTTTTACCTTTGTAGCGGAACACGGAACTGCGCGCTTTGACGTTGAGCTTGGGAAGCTGCGACAGGCTGTTGATGAGCGATTCGGTCATGCCGTCCGACAAATACTCGACATCAGCGTTGCCGCTCTCGTTGGCGAACGGCAACACGGCGATTGATTCGATTTGCGCCGGAGCAGACGAACGAACGGCGAAAAAGCGGTAGCTCAGTCCAACTGCGACCAGTGACAATAGTAACAATGCAACTATGAAACCGAGTTTGTGTTTGCGGATTTCTCCGGTAATGCGAGCCGCGCTCGAAGTCGGACGAGAGGCGAGAATCTGCGTTTGGTTTTCGCTCGGCAGTTTGCTCGATTTGTTTGCCGCCGCGGTGCGCTCAACCTCCTCGCCGATCTCGATCTGTTTTTTCACACGCTTGAGATCAACGAGCAAATCCTTCGCCGTCTGGTAGCGTTCTTCGCGATCCTTCGCCAACGTTTTCAAGACGATGCGTTCGACTTCGGAGGGAACATCGGGGTTAAATTGTGAAAGAGGTAAAGGATCGTTTTTCAGAATCGCAGCGATACAATCGCTCGTTGTCTCCCCGGCGAATGGCACTTTTCCTGCGAGCATTTCATAAAGCACGACACCCAAACTCCAAACGTCTGAGCGCGCATCCACATCCTTCCCCCGCGCTTGTTCGGGAGACATATAGGAAACCGTCCCCATCACAAGACCCGGACTCGTCTTCACCAGAGGCTTCGTTAAAGCTTCACCGTCAAGGTTATGCGGTTGTGTCTGCGTGAGCTTCGCCAAGCCGAAATCCAAGATTTTCACCAGACCGTCCGCGCGCAACATCACGTTCTCTGGCTTGATGTCGCGGTGAACTATTCCTGCATCGTGTGCGGCGGCGAGGGCGGAGAGGATTTGAATGGCGACACTCAAGGATTCGCTTAAACTCACCTGCGAACTCTGCATCGCTTCGCGCAACGTCACGCCGTCAATAAATTCGGTGGCGATGTAGTGCGTCGAATCTTCCTGCCCTGTTTCATATATCGTAAGTATGTTCGGGTGGTTGAGGGCGGAGGCGGCGCACGCCTCTTGCTCGAAGCGGCGCAAGCTTTCGGCGCTAAAGTCGGCGGGCAGAATTTTGACTGCGACCTTGCGATGCAGTCGCGTGTCAGAGGCTAAATAAACCTCGCCCATCCCGCCCGCGCCGAGTTGCGAGCGGATTTCGTAGCGTCCGAGTTGTGTGCCTGTCGAAAGAATCATGGTCGTAGCGAGGGGCTACAATGCTGCTGCTGCGGCGTCTCGGCTTCATTTGAAGACGGGAGAGTTATTATGAAAGGGTACATTCTAGCCGAAGTCCGGTGATGGGGCTAGAGCCTTGCGGATTGGGCCGGGCAAAGGCTTGAGGTGGTCAGAGGCTTGATTCGTTCTTACGCCCGCTCGTAAGACGTGGCGTAAGCTTCGCTAACAAGTTTCTCAATCCGGCGCTCGTCGCGGCGCGCGCCGAAATACCACACGAGATAGAAGAGATGAAGAAGCGACCACAGTATGAGCGCGGGGAAGTAGAACCGGAGCGGCGGAAATTGGAGGGTGAGGGCGGGAAGCAGTTGCCACGCGCGATACGCGGCGAGCGCGATCACGGCTGCGCCCGTGAGCCAGAAGTGAATCGTGATAAAGCCGATAAAAGATTGACCGAGGCGCGCGGGCACGCCCGCGAATTGCGCCCCGTCGAGCGGGTAGAGGTAAGCCGCCTCTAGTCGGTGCGCGATGAGCGCGTCGTCCGCGATCATCCGGTTAATGCGTTTTTCAATTCCCGTCGCATAGACGCGCGCGAAGACGACGTAAGAAAGAAAATACGCCGACTGCACGCCGAGATAGATCGCAAAGAACGGGATGATGAGGGCGACGGCGCGAAACGAATTGGTCATGCAGGCGGCCGCCATCAGGACGAGCGCGACGACGCCAAGCACGATCAGCTTGTAAAACAGCTCCGAGTATTTGTAGAGCATCGCGCGCATCCGCTCAAGTTGTTTGTGGAGGATTTCGAGCGAAGGATCGGGAGGCGTAGTGGTCGGCTGCTGGATGCTCATTAATCGTCGGCTCCTTGTTTGAGAAAATTCGCGCCAATATGGACGGCCTTGCGCGTTACCGGCTGTCGTTGAAAACCGCGTTATAGTGAAGCATTGTTCGCGTGTCAAACTCGTGCTCCTGAGTTAAAAGAAAATTTGCGAAAGTGGCGAGTAATCGTTGATGGAAGTTTTACATCGCGGCGAGAGATTCGCTCACGGAGATTGATGCAAACCTGTGCGCGTTTCTGTAAGATCACTTTCATGAACACGAAACTTGCCGCAATGGTTAACTTTCTTCGCGCCAGTTGTGTGGCGCTCTGCTTGTTTGTTGCGCTCTGTCCGTCAAACGTCCGGGGACAGGCGAGGCAAGCGGACACAGCGGCGATGGCCGCTTTATTAAGCATCAGTGGCGAGGTAGAACGCCCGCTCAAATTAACGGCGGCCGATTTGGCGAAGCTGCCGCGCCGAATTGTGCGCGCAAAAGCTCATGACGGAAAAGAAACTGTTTTTGAAGGCGTGCTGCTTGGTGAAGTGTTGCGGCTGGCGGGCGTAAAGTTCGGCGAGGGGTTGCGCGGCAAGAATCTCGCGCTCTACTTGGTGGTGGAAGCGGCGGACAACTACCGGGCTGTTTTCGCTCTCCCGGAACTCGATCCGGCTTTCACCGAGCGCATAGTTCTTCTCGCGGATCGCAGGGACGACAAACCCTTGTCAGCGGCGGAAGGCGCGTTGCGCGTTGTTGTTCCTGATGAGAAGCGACAGGCGCGTTGGGTGCGTCAAGTCACTTCGCTCGTGATCCGGCGCGCGCCATAGAATTTATGATGAACTTAGAGATTAGCCCGCCGCCCGATTTACCTTCCGGTATAGTCATCAATCGTAAATCTTTTCGCCAGAGCTTCGATGTGTTCCGGCTTGAAGGTGAAGTTTGAACCAGCGATCACGCGACGACCCTCATCCGTCTTGAGCCACATATTTACTTCGAGCGGGGCGTTTGCTTTTAAGTAAGCACTGTCGTCGGAAGTGAAAGCCGCGCCGTCACGACGAGCGAGAATGTAAATATATTTGTATTGATTGTCGCGCGCTTGCTGCAAATCGCGTTCAAATTCGGTCGCGGGCGTCGGCGT
>JACCYN010000029.1 GCA_013696465.1 Pyrinomonadaceae bacterium | reverse complement strand
GCGGCGACGGACGCATCGGGGCGCAATCTTCGGTGGAGTAAAACGAATAAGAATACGTGGCGCGTCGTATTAAATAACGCGCGTGAGATGCGTGCGACTTACAGCGTCTATGCCAACGAATTAACGGTGCGCACGAATGAGTTGAACGACCGCCATGCCTTCTGGAATAACGCCGCGCTTTTAATGTACGTTGACAAGCAACTTGCCGCGCCCGCCACGCTCCGCGTCGTGCCGTTCGGCGATTGGAAAGTCGCCACCGGACTACCGGCCGTCGCCGGACAAACGAACACCTTCCGCGCTGAAAACTTCGATGTGCTCTATGATTCTCCGGTTGAAGTCGGCTCGTTTAAGACACTCGAATTTAGGGTTCGCAACGTCCCGCATCGAATCATCATTGAGGGCGACGGTAACTATAACGCAGAGCGGCTGCGAGCCGATGTGCAGAAGATCGTAGAGACGACCGTTCAGATGATGGGCGACATTCCGTACCGCGACTACACATTCATCCTGCACTTGCGTCCGACGGGTAGCGGTGGACTCGAACATTTCAATTCGACCGCGCTCATCTGGTCGCGCTTTCGCTTTCGCCCCGACTCCGACTACAACGATTTTCTTTCGCTCGTCGCACACGAGTATTTCCACGTCTGGAACGTCAAGCACATTCGCCCCGACGCGCTCGGCCCCTTCGACTACACGGCTGAGAATTACACGCGCCTGCTATGGGTCGCCGAAGGCTTAACGAGTTATTACGAAAACATCCTTTTGCGCCGCGCCGGAATCACCTCCGACCGCGATTACTTAAACATTCTGGGAAGCGCGTTTCAAGCTTTGCAGGACACGCCCGGACGGCTTGAGATGAGCCTTGAGGAAGCGAGCTTCGACGCTTGGATCAAGTATTACCGCCGCGATGAAAACTCCGTTAACTCGCAAGTCTCTTATTACGATAAAGGCGGCATTGTCGGCGCGATGCTCGACTTAGAGATTCGCAGACGCAGTGCGGGCGCGCGTTCGCTCGACGATGTGATGCGCTTGCTCTACAACGAATACGCGAAACGAAATCGCAACTACACGCCGGAGGATTTTCAAAGAGCGTGCGAGCAGACGGCCGGTGGAAGCCTCGACGAATTCTTCAAGACTTATGTGCGCGGGCGCGGCGAAATTCCTTACAACACTTTTCTGGAAACAGTCGGCTTGCGGCTCGACACGACGGGCGGCGCGGCGCGGCGC
The DNA here is from genome assembly GCA_013696465.1 of Pyrinomonadaceae bacterium. GTDB lineage: Bacteria > Acidobacteriota > Blastocatellia > Pyrinomonadales > Pyrinomonadaceae > JACCYN01. The sequence goes on along the minus strand of JACCYN010000029.1, from coordinate 1,343 downwards.
GCCAGCGAGCGCCCTTACTTGGGCGCGACGCTCGATCAGCAAGGTGAGCGTTTAGTCGTAACGGCCGTCCGCGCCGGAACTCCCGCCTACGATCAAGGCTTGAACACGGGCGATCAAATCGTGGCTTCGGATGGCGCGCGCGTCAACCGCGATTCTTTTAACCTGCGCCTCGAAGAGAAACGTCCGGGCGACGAAATCGCTTTGACCGTGTTCCGCCTTGACGATCTGCGCACGTTGCGCGTTAAACTCGGCGCGCGCGCGGAAGGCACATACCGCATTCTGGGGATTGACGCGGCGACTGACGCGCAAAGAATGCAATACCAAAAGTGGATTGACGCGACTTTTCCGCCCGCGCCCCCTGCGTCGCGCGATGAAGATTAACGATGAACGATCAAACCAACTACAAAAGCATTCGCTTCCGCGTTGAAGATCGCGTCGGGCGCATCGGGTTCGCCCGCCCGCCGCTCAACATTTTCAATATCGCCATGATGCGCGAGATTGACGACGCGCTCGGCGAGTGCGCGTCGCAACGCGATATGGTCGCCATCGTGTTTGAAGCCGAAAGGGACGCCCGCGCCTTCAGCGCCGGAGTCGCCGTCGAAGAACACACGGCCGACACCGTCTACCAGATGCTCGAATCCTTTCATCAAATTTTCCGCACGCTCGAAGTGATCGCGAAGCCCGTCGTCTCCGTTGTTGACGGGGCGGCTCTCGGCGGCGGCTGCGAACTCGTTGCCGCGAGTGACATTTGCATCGCCACGACGCGCGCGCGCTTCGGTCAACCGGAAATCAAGCTCGGCGTATTTCCGCCCATCGCCGCCGTGCTGTTGCCGCGCGTCGTCGGCGAACGCCGCGCCCGCGAACTCGTCCTCACCGGCGAACTCATTGACGCGCAAGAAGCTCTGCGCATCGGACTCATTAACTACGCCGTCGAGCCGGAACAACTCGAAGCGCAGACGCAAGAGATGTTGAACCGTTTGCGCGAACTCTCCGCGCCCGCGCTTGAGATGACGCGCCGCGCGATGGACGTGTCGCGTTCTCTTTCCCTTGAGCACGGACTCGCCTACGTCGAAGACATTTACCTTAACGAGTTGATGAAGACGGAGGACGCGCACGAAGGCGTCGCGGCCTTCATGGAGAAGCGCAAAACCGTGTGGCGCAACAAATGATTTTAGCGGCTTTCAATCAAGAGCAATTATCAACTTCAAATCGAACTTCTTAAGGAGAACCTTTAGGGATGGAGCGCCACACCACACAGTGGTTCAGTCACAACCTCGGCATGGAGATGCCGCTCGTCGCTTACACGAATGGCACGCGCGCGGGCTTTCCCGTTTTAATGTTTC
>JACCYN010000015.1 GCA_013696465.1 Pyrinomonadaceae bacterium | reverse complement strand
CGCGCCTCGCGCGCGATCAGAAAACTCGGAATCGCCATGTCAATCGCCGGTTCGTCCATGTGATAAACGATCTGCGGCAGAAGCTCCGCAACATTTGGCTTGAGAGTCAACTCATGGTAATCCGTGTCGAGAAGTTCGCCGACCCTTCGCGCCCACACGACATCATCCGGGATAATGTCGTAACGCAAATCTTCCGCCTCGATGCCGATGGTGTAAGTCGAGATTTTCCGATCATCGTCGTGATTCTTCATCAGCGCGGTGATGATCGAGGAATCAATCCCGCCCGATAGAAACGATCCGAGCGGCACGTCCGCGACCATCTCCATCGAGACGACGCGGCTCAAAGTTTCCAACACCCGCTCCCGCCACCAGTCTTCACTCCGTCCTTCTTCGATTTCATCAAACGAAACATCCCACCATTCGCGCACCGTTATTTCGTTGTCACGCAAAGTTAAAACGTGCGCGGGCGGCAGCTTTCGCACACCGCGAAAAAGCGTGTGCGGGTCGGGCGTCCACAGGAAAGTGAGAAACTGATTGAGAGCTTCATCATCAATCGCGCGTTCGACGAGATCAGACGCAAGAATGGCTTTCACTTCCGAAGCGAAAAGGAAAACTTTATTCGTCCCTTCGTCCGCCACGTGAGCATAGTAGAGCGGCTTGATGCCGAGACGGTCGCGCGCCATCGTTAAAGTTTTTTCCCGCTCGTCCCACACAGCGAAGGCGAACATGCCGTTAAGACGCGGCAGGCACTCCGCGCCCCACTCGATGAATGCCGCGAGCAGCACTTCCGTATCCGTGTCCGTGCGAAAGCGGTGATTCTTCTTTTCCAATTCCGCGCGCAGCTCGCGGTAGTTGTAAATCTCGCCGTTGAAAGTGAGAGCGTAACGTCCGTCTTCCGAAACCATCGGTTGATGACCGGCGGCGCTCACATCAATGATCGACAACCGACGATGACCGAGACACGCCTGCCTTCCCGCGTCGTCAATCGCCGCGCTCGTCCACACGCCTTCATCGTCGCGCCCGCGATGCTCAACCGCTTCGAGCATTTTTCCGATGCGCCGTTCCGGGTTTGTGCCGATTATTCCTGCAATGCCGCACATAAAAACTCGTTCGCAACTTCAAACGCCGAACTATTTTAGCTTCGTTCTTTTCTCCGCAAACGTCTCTTCAATCAAACCGCTTACAGTTTCGGCGTGCCTGTCCCACGTGAGATGCCTGACTGATTTTTGACGCGCACGCTTCTGCTCTTCGCCCGTTTCACTCAACGCATCTTCCGTGAGACGTAAGAATTCATCGTGACTGTGGGCGATTCTTAGCACGTCGCGCAGGTGTTCAAATTCGTAAAGCTCGACGATCACGGTCGGCTTGCCCGTCGCCAAGTATTCGCGCACTTTCATCGGCGAAGCGTAAGTCGTCCAAGTGTTGTTCGTGTTCCACGGCAGCACGCAAGCATCAAAGCCCGCAGCGTATCGCGGAAGATCAGCATAAGCGACGGCGGGCAGAATGTGCACGTTCTCCAACTTGCCGATCCTCATGCCGCGCGCACAGTTGCCGACGAACACCCACTGCCACGCGGGACGCTCGCGCGAAATTCTCTCCACCAGTTCCTGATCGATCAGCCACTCCTCCATCGCGCCGAAGTAGCCGAGACGCGGGCGCGGGATGCGGGCGATCTCCGGCGGAATCTCAAGCTTGTCGGAAGAGACTTGCGCGAAGTGTTCGTAGTCAATTCCGTGCTCAAGCAGGTACGAGCGTTCGCGCGCGATTATCGCTTCGTCGAGCAGCTTGCGCCCTGAGTAAAAAATTATATCGGAAGCGGCGAGGGCGCGCTCATGAAGTCGTGTGATGTGCCTCGGTTCGGTTGCGTGATCCATAGTGTTCGCGTCGTATTTGTCGGTGATAAGATAGACGACGAGCGATTCGTCGAGGCGACCCATCATATCCACGGCCGTCGGGATCGCGATCCAGAGAATTGGGCGCGTGATTTTTTTACGTCCGGCGAGGAGATTGAGTTGCGCGGAGAGCAGCAATTGATTGGCGGCGCGCCCTGCACGGCTGCCGAAGAAGGGCACGACGGGCGGCGAAACAACCGTCAAATTTTGCTCCGCCTCGCGCGCAAACCGTGCGTAAC
>JACCYN010000387.1 GCA_013696465.1 Pyrinomonadaceae bacterium | reverse complement strand
TGTGGAATCATTTTATGACTCTCTCGCGTCAACAACCCGCGCGCCGCACGCTCATTCTTATCAACAACGTTGCCGCACGCGCCCGCCGCGCTTGGCCCGTGTTGCGCGAGAAACTCGAAGCGGCGCGCATTGCGTTTGACGCGCATGAAACCATTTGTCGTGGCGACGCGGAAGCGCAGACGCGGCGCGCGCTTCAGGCAGGCTACGACACTGTGGCCGTCGTCGGCGGCGACGGCACACTCAGCGAGGCCGCCTCAGGTTTCTTTCTTTTCGAGCCGGATGATTCTTTGCAAACGAGCGGGAACGAAGTTGCACATCTTCCCCGCATCATCAATTCTTCCGCCGCGCTCGCCCTCCTGCCCGCCGGAACGGGCGACGACTTCGCGCGCGGACTCGCCGGGAGACGCGCCCCGCTGGACGAATGGCTGCAAAAATTGATCAAACACCGTCGCGGCGAAACTTCAACGCGCACGGTTGATTGTTTATACGGAACGACAAACGACGGAGCGCACAAATTCATCTGCCTCAACGCCGCCACGCTCGGACTCGGAGCGCAGGTGGCGATGCGCGTCGCAGGACAAACAGGAAGCGTGCGGCGTCTGCCGGGCGAAGCCCGCTTCGCTCTCGCCGCCGCCGTCGCGCTCACGAAATGGCGTGAACAAACACTGCGCATCCGCATTGACGGAAGCAAAGCAATCGAATGTCAATCGAATCTGCTCGCCGTCGCCAACGGACTCTACGCGGGCGGCGGCATGATGCTCGCGCCCGGCGCGCGACCCGACGACGGGCTGCTCGACGTGCTGCTCACGCGCAACTTCTCACGCCCCGAACTCCTGCGCGAACTCGCGCGAATTCATCGCGGCGGACATCTCGCCAACAGCAAAGTTTCGCACCGACAGGGCACACAAGTGCGCATTGAAACGCTTGACCCGGCGCGCGCCATCCCCGTCGAAGTCGACGGCGATGTGCGAGGTTTTACGCCCGTCGAGTTTCGCGTCATGCCGGGGGCGTTGCGAGTCATTTATTAAGCGTCAACACGAATGGCGCGCCGCGCTTCTTTCACCAAGTCACCTTGCAGCACACTTAACCGCGTTAATTCTGCTTGTTTGATTTCACTGGGCCGCCGCGCTACGCGGTGTCGCCTCCGCACGATTGCGCAAAGATCCCTCCGCTCGTGCCAACGCCGCATCGCGCCCGCTTCGCACGTCTGCCAGCGTCAACGCAACTGTCTCATTGGGAGTTACACCGTCACCTTCGAGCCTCCGTCCCTTCGACGTCAGAAACGCGATCTCGCTCACGGTGAATTCGCCACCGCCCTTCACTTCCCTGTGCTCCAAAACGCCGAGCACGCAGCCGCACGATTGCGTGCCGACGACGCTCGCGCGGCTCTGTTCCTGCAACGCGCTCGCAAACAATTCGGACGCGCTGCCCGAAGCTTCGTTGACGAGGATGACGACGGGCGCGCGGTACAATTGCCCGCCTTTGCGTCCCGCTTGAAACTCCTTCGGAAACTTTATCAAACCGAAAAGCGCGGACGGCGGCTTGCCCGTTCGCGTGAGTATGCGCCCGAAGGAAACTTTCTCATTGAAAAAGAACCCGGCGATGCGTAAAGCTTCTTCGCCGTCGCCGCCGCCATTGTTGCGCAAGTCGAGAATGAGTCCCGGCGCGTCTTTGAATTTCACGAGCGCTTCTTTTATTTCATTCGCCACCGGATCATGAAAGCGGTTGAACTTGATGTAAGCGTAACCCGAAGGGAGAAGCCGCGCGGTGACTTTAGGCGCAGCCGACGCAATGCGTCTCGTGAGCGTTACGTCAAGCGGCGTTCCGTCGGCGCGGACGAGTCCGAGCATAACGGTCGTATCGGGTTCGCCCGCGAGCAGTCTTGAATATATAAGAAGCCGCATCGCCCGCTCGCTTGACGAAGCCACGATCTCGTCACGAACCTCTTTAATGCGTTCGGCAATTGGCTTATCGTCAACCGTGCGCACAACCATACCGGGCAACACGCCTGCGCGCGCCGCGTCCGAATCCGTGCCGACGCTCAAGATGACGGGGGTTCCTTCAACTTCCGAGATGATGACGCCCGCGCTCGTCGCCTGCAAACGCTTGCGCTGCTGACGCTGGCGCGGACTCAAGAACCGTGTGTGCGCGTCGCGCAATTCTCCCGTCATCCGCCGCATCAGGGAGTAAAACTCCTCGTCGCTCTGCGCCGCCTCGACGCGCGGGCGGTAGCGTTCGCGCACCGCGTTCCAATCCACGCCGTTGAACTTCGCGTCGTAATACTTCTCGTTGATCGTCCGCCAAATCTTTTCAAATGCTTCGACGCGCTCTTTGCCCGTCAGTCCGTTAATAGAAGCGTCCGACTTTGCGGTTTGCGTTAAGTTGGCAAAAGTTTGACGGGACTCGGCGAGCGTGCCACTTAAAAGCATCACTATTAAGCACGGGGTGATGAGAATGCGCCTCACACGAAGTAATAGTTTAATCATTATCATTTTCTCCTAAATTCCGAGATACGGCGGGAGAGCGCAGATGGATGCTCCATTCGTACACCCAATCTACGGCTTCCGTCTTGCACGGAAGAAACTTTCATTGAACAGGATTAACGCGAATGCGCGGCATTACGGAATTGGGCGGGAGTCATTCCGGTGTGGCGTTTCAATGTTCGGGAGAAATGACTTTGATCGGCGAAACCAGATGTCGCCGCGATCTCGGCGAATGAAACATCGGAAGTGGAAATTTCACGACAAGCAAATTCAACGCGAAGTTGACGTAATCGCTCGCCGATGGTGCAACCCGTATGTTCGCGGAACGTGCGGGCGAGATGCACGGGATGCACGCCGACCTCCGCGGCGATTTCGGCGAGCGTCAAACTCTCTGCGAACCTCGCTTCGAGCATTTTCATCGCTCGTTTCAACCAGCGCGGAGTGTGGCGTTCGCGCTTTCTCATAAAACAGCGCGAAGCCTCAACCATTATTTCGAGCGTGAGAGCTTCAACCGCCAGCACTGAAGCTTGATCCGGTTCGTGAAATTCTTTGTAGAGACGCTGTGCAAGCCACGCCGGTAGACCGCCATTGAAATCGCACGGCTCGTTCAGCGCGAGCGAGTATTCGCGTAGGCGTTCAACCCAGAGCGCGCCGATCTCGATGCGAAAGATTCGCGCCCCGTAATTATGAAACGTGACGGCGTGCTTTTCACCCGGCGGGTGGAAAA
>JACCYN010000386.1 GCA_013696465.1 Pyrinomonadaceae bacterium | reverse complement strand
AGCAAGATCAATTGTTCTCAAGTGTTAGCTTACGGATGAATCTCCAATCGCCGCTTGGATCGACTTCGATATTGCCGACACTCTTGCGGGCGATGATCATGTTCGCCGGATACCATAGCGGAAGCATCGGCATGTCGCGCGTCACGATTGATTGCGCTTCCGCATAAAGGGCGCGTGCCCGCTCGCGGTCGGTGGTCGTAGTGGCCTCCGCCAAGATGCGCTCAATGTCGGGGTTGCTGTACTGCGTGCGATTAAATCTTGTCGGCGTGAAGAGATCGCGTAAGAAGATCGGGTCTTGATTGCCGCCGACCCAACTCCCGGCCGAGAGTTGATACTGCCCGCGCGACTGCGCTTCCAATAACGCCTGCAACTCCATCGTCTCGATCTCGACGGGCACGCCGATCTCCTTGATCGCATTCTGGATTACGCTCGCGTAGCGGCTGATCGCCACGCTGCTGCCCAAGATTTTGAACACCAAAGGACGCGGGAAACGCATTTGATTGCCGTTGCCATCCGGGTCGCGGAAGCCCGCTTCGTCAAGTAATCTTCTCGCCGCTTGTGGGTCGTAGGCGATCTTGTCGCCGGGCGTGTACGCCCATGAAGTTTCCGGCAGAATCGAATGCGCGATTTGCGCTTGTCCGAGCAGCAGATCGCGCACGATGCCTTCGCGGTCAATCGCCATCGCAATCGCGCGGCGCACACGCGCGTCCGAGAGCGGCTCGGCTTTCGTGTTGAACGAAAGGTAAGCGACGTTTGCGCCGGGAAACTGTTTGACTTGCAGGTTAGCGTCCGCCTTCAGTGAGTTGTATGCATCGGGCGTGAAATTGGTGACGTTCGGCGCGAGGTCAACGCGCCCGCTCCGCAGTTCGGCTTGCAAGGTATTGGCGTCGAGAATCACGCGCACGCGGAGTCGTTTGATCTGCGGCGCGCCTTCCCAGTAATTTTCATGCGCTTCCAAGTCGTAGACCTGCTGCGATTCGTCTTTGCGAACAAATCGAAACGGCCCCGAACCCATTGGGGCGTTCTCTTGATTGGCGGAGCTGTCGGGCGGAATGATGGGGACGGCGACGAGGTTGGCGAGCAACTCCGTCCAGGGTTCGCTCAAACGCATCACCACCGTGCGCGGATCGGGAGCCTCAATTGACTGTATGCGCTTTTGCTTGCTCTCACCCGTGCCCTTCATAAACGATCCGGCTTTGCTGGCGTCCGAAGCGAGCAAGGTATCGAAGGTGTATTTAACGTCGGATGAGGTGAGCGGTCGCCCGTCATGGAATTTAACGTTGTCGTGGAGCGTGAAGGTGTAGCTTAAATTGTCGGCCGAAGGTTGGAAATTTGAGGCGAGTTCGCCGACGTACTCGAAGCGCTCATTCTTTTTCACGAGCGTATTAAACATCAATTGCTGCATCCGGTAGCTCGCCGCGTTCGAGCCGCGAAAGGGATCGAGCGTCGGCGCGGTGTCGAGCGCGACGACGAATTCACTACCTCTGCGGCTACAGCTTAGAAGGCCGGAAACGACGAAAAGGAGCGTGATAACAGTAAGAACGAACCGAGACGATCTTTTCAAATCTTGCCTCCGTAGGTGTAATTGAGTTTGCGGTTGAGTTCAATCGTTTCGTGCGAAAGCGAGCGCAGATGCTCGGTGTCGAAGGGGAGCGGCGGCTGCACCAAATTCTTATAAGCGGCGATGCGTTTGAGCGAAGAGTTGATTCGCTCTTCGGAGAGCGAACCGTCCTGCGCAGCTTTAAGTAGCGCCTCGCGTCCGCGCCGGATCATGTCGGGGCGGGCGCAGATGAGCAGCATGTCTTCACCTGCATTGATCGCGCGCAGCACTGTATCTTCGATCTCGTAGTGCTTCGCAATCGCGCCCATCTCCAGATCGTCGGTGACGACCAATCCTTGGTAGCCGAGTTCTTCGCGCAAGAGTGTGGTGACGATGTGCTCGTTGATCGAAGCCGGGATGAGTCGCCCGCCCGCGACGCCGCGCCGGAGGTCAACATTCGGGAAACCGCCGTGACTGATCATCACGGCGCGCACCGAATTGTCTTCGCGCTGAAAGAGTTCGATGTAAGGGGCGAGGTCTTGCGCGATCAAATCGTCATGCGAGAGATGGATGATCGGCATCTCCTCGTGCGAGTCAACTTCGCCCGAACCGATGCCGGGGAAATGTTTGCAGCAACTTAGACAGCCTGTACGGTGCAATCCCCGCATGTAGACGGTCGTGTAACCCAGCACCTCGCCGGGCGAGCGGCCGAAGGAGCGCGAGTAAAGTCCGTTCGAGAGCAGATCGCGGTCTTCGGTCATGATTGACATCACGGGCGCAAACGTCATGTTGAAGCCGAGAACGCGCAGGGTTTCGCCGGTGATGCGTCCCAAGGAGCGCGCGCCCGCGAGGTCGCCGTGTTGACGAATAGTGCGCGCGGCGGGCATCGGCGTGCAGATTTTCCGCAGGCGATCAACCAATCCGCCTTCTTGGTCAATCCCCGTTAGCGGCTCAACGGGCATTATTTCGCGCACGCTGTCGAGGAGATCGCGCAACTGTCTCGGCGCGGCGACGTTGCGCCCGAAGATGATCACGCCACCGGGCAGAACGTGGCGAATTAAATCTTGCGCCTCCGCGTTTAATTCCGCGCCGGGCAATCCGATGAAGAGAAGTTGTCCGATTTTCTGTTCGAGCGGAAGGTCTGTAAGGAAGTCGAAAGAATTAGGCATTCGTTAAAATGGGAAACCGACCGTAATCTCAAGCGTCGAAACCATCAAGGAATCTAAGCGCGCAAACTTTGATGACCGAAACATTCAGCCTCGCTGCTTGAGCATCAAGCGAATTACTAAAGGGATGCACGGGGCGAATGCTTAAACGATTCGCTTTTGAACGCTGAGAAGCAGCGAGCGCGCCTCTTCGGCTGTAAGGGTTTCTACATCAACGCCGCGCAACTCGTCAAGCAACTTTTGATTCGTAAACTCAAACAACGTGCTTTGAAGGGCAAACTTTCCCTTTCGCGCGCGACCGACGGCGCGCCGCAAAGCTTCCGATTCGTCGCGAGAGGCTGCATCACCGTTCGAGTTGTGGCGCGTCGCAGCGTCTTTAATTTCGTTTGTTGCGGATTCGGCTTCCTCGTCAAAAACATCGAGTTCGTAGCGTTCGAGGCGTGTGAGAACTTCGCGTGCGCGCGCAACCACAGGAGGCGGCAAACCGGCGAGGCGCGCCACTTCGATGCCGTAAGATTTGGACGCGCGCCCGCGCTCAAGGCGGTACAGGAAAATTACTTCGCCGTTCTGCTCCGCCGCGCGAATCTGGTAATTTTGCGCGCCCAGCGAGCGTTCGGCGAGTTCCGTCAATTCATGATAGTGCGTGGCGAAGAGAGTTTTCGCTCCATGCGCGGGCGAATCGTGAAGGTGTTCGGCGATTGCCCACGCGATTGATAAGCCGTCAAAGGTCGCCGTGCCGCGCCCGATTTCGTCGAGGACGACAAGCGAGCGCGGAGTTGCGCCGCGAAGGATCGCCGCTGTTTCCGTCATCTCAACCATAAAAGTTGATCTGCCGCCCGCCAAGTCGTCCGACGCGCCGACTCTCGTCCAGATGCGATCAAAGACGGGAAGGCGCGCCCGCTCCGCCGGAACGAACGAACCCATCTGCGCGAGGAGGGCGATCAAAGCAGTCTGCCGCATCACGGTTGATTTGCCGCCCATGTTCGGCCCTGTGATGATGAGCAGACGATCTGTCGAATTGTTCATGTAGAGATCATTCGGGATGAACGAACGCTCGCCTGTCGCTTCGATCACCGGGTGGCGTCCTGCTTTGATTTCAACTTCGTCACCATCGTGCAAAGCGGGGCGCACGTAGCGACGGCGCACGGCCGTTTCGGCAAGGGCGGTGAGGCAATCAATGTTAGCCAGAGCGCGCGCTGTCGCTTGCAGGCGTTTCGTCTCGGCTGCGATCTGCGTTCGTATCTCGGCGAAGAAATTCTTTTCGAGTTCAAGGAGACGTTCCTCCGCGCCGAGCACGCGCCGCTCGTAATCCGTCAGTTCGGGAGTTGTGTAACGCTCCGCGCCCACGAGCGTCTGGCGGCGTTCGTAGTCGGCGGGCACACGCGCGGAACTTGCGCGCGACACTTCGATAAAATAACCGGAGACGTTGTTGTACTTGATGCGCAAAGTCTGGATGCCGGAACGCTCGCGCTCTTTCGTCTCAATACGCGCGATGAACGATTTCGCATCGCGGCTGATCGCGCGCAACTCGTCCAACTCTGTTGAATATCCATCGCGGATCGTCCCGCCCTCCGCGATGCTTGTCGGAGGTTCGTCGCTGATGGCGTGCGCGATCAATTCGCGCACATCCGTCAACTCATCAATGTTTTCGCTCAGAATTTGTAGAAGAGATGAACCGGCGTCCGATAACGTCTGTTTGATGATTGGCGTTTGTTCGAGTGAGCGGCGGAGGGCGAGGAGGTCGCGCGGGCTGACGGTGTTCATGTTGAGGCGACCGATCAAGCGTTCGAGATCGGCGACGTGGCGCAGACACAAACGCAGTTTGTCCCTCTTTATTTGTGACGAATAAAATTCTTCGATTGAAGCGAGACGCGCTTCCGCTTCGCCGCGTCGCAAGGCAGGGCGCAACAGCCACGCACGCAGAAGTCGCGCACCCATCCCCGTCACGGTTTCGTCAATCACGCCGAGCAGCGTCGCCCCGCGCCCCGCGCCCGATTGCGATTCGATTAGCTCAAGGTTACGAATTGTCACCGCGTCCAGCACAAGGTGATCTTGCGTTTCGCTGTAAGCGATGTCGGTGACGTGCGCAACGGCCGTGCGTTGCGTTTCGCGCGCATAGCGAAGACACACTCCGGCGGCGCGCACGGCTTCCGCCTCTTCGTTCAACCCGTAAGCTTCGAGCGAGCGCACGCCGAATTGTTCGCGCAACAGATCGGCGCACATCTTCTCGTCCCACATCCAATCATCAATGGGAGTTAGCGTCGGGGTGGCAAAGGCTGATCCGCTTGCGGGAGTGATACGCGCGATTGGCGCAAATTGAGAATCGTCGGAAAGAGGAAGATTGCCGCGCGGCGCTTCGCGCCCGAACGCTTCGCGGACGAGTTCGGAGAGCGAAGTGGGGAAAAGTATTTCGCGCGGAGCGTATGATTCGATTTCAGCTTTAATATCTTTCCAAGCTTCCGCGCCGCGCGCACTCGTCGCGCGAAACTCTCCGGTTGAGAGATCAAGCAACGCGGCCCCTACCCTCTCGCCGCTTGCGCACACGGCTGCCAGATAAACGCTTTCGCCCGCGTCGAGCAATTGCGGATCGATGGCGGTGCCCGGCGTAATCACGCGCACGACTTCGCGGCGCAGAAGTTTCTTTGTCTTCGAGGCGTCTTCGGTTTGTTCGCAGACGGCGACGCGGTAGCCTTTGCGTATAAGGCGTGCGATGTAGTTCGCCACTGCATGATGCGGCACACCGCACATCGGAACGGGGTCGCCGCGCTCTTTGTGTCGCGCGGTCAAGGTGATCTGAAGTTCGCGGGCGCCGGTAATGGCGTCGTCGAAGAAAAGTTCGTAGAAGTCGCCGAGACGGAAAAACAGCAGTGTGCCCGGATGTTGCCGCTTCAATTCCTGATACTGCTGCAACATTGGAGTCAGATTAGTCATATCAACCTAAAGGATTATGCGAACGCGCGGCGCAGAGAGTGTGAGGGCGCGCAAAGAAAATCTTACGAATAAAAAATTGATTGTAGCAAAGACTGCTTTTACGAAATCACGCGCAAATCGCGTTCGCTGACGATCTTCCAGCCGTCTTCCGTCTTCAACCATCCGAGTTCTGAAAGAACTTCACCGCGCGCGGTGTTGCCGTTGCGCGTGATGGCGTACTGCTTCGTGAAGCGCATCGTGGCGGTGCGACCGTTTGGCGCAACATCAATCTGTGTGTCGCGCACGCGCATGTCAACCGACGATGCGTTGCCGATTGAGCGAATCTTGTCGGCACGGACGAAGGCTTGCGAAGCGTTTTGTTGCGTGTAGTAGCGAGCCGTCGTCGGAGTGTAAAAGCTCATCTGCCTGTTAATATCGCGCTCATTATTCGCGTTCACCCAAGCCGTAAGCGATGACCGGAGGGCGGCTGCATCTTGCGAAGAGGAATTCGACGCACTATCCGCTTCGTTCCGTGATGATGTTGCAGCCGTCCGCGCATCATCGGGAGGAGGGATGCGCCCAGATGAATTACGACTTGATGCGGTTGACGGCGTTGAGTCGTCGCCGGAGGTGTCTTGAGCGTTTTGTGGATCGCGTAAGAAAAAGACCAGAGCGATTGAACCGAAAAACAGCGCGAGCAGAAGTCCGACGCCCAACAAATACTTTTCGCGTTTAGGATTCGACGCCGGAACACGAGGGGCATCGGCGAACGGCACGGGCGGAGAAGAAGCCGTGTGAGCGGATGTCGTTGACGCGCGCGGCAGATGAAGATTTGAAAACGGTGTGGCAACACCTTCGCCATCGCTGCTCTTCTGCGCGGGGTGAGCGAAAGCAGACGCTTCGCCGTTAATATCTAAGGGTTCCTCGACGGTCGGCACTCCCGAACGATTGGTTACAGGTTCGGCGCTATGCGGATCGGTCAATTGATTCGTGACGTTATGTGTCGAAGGCGCGCTTTCGTTTTCAAGAAGGAGCGGATAGTCGTCGTTGAGGAGGGTGGTAGCGGCAGCCGAAGCGACTTGCGTCTGAGGCGTCGCGTCCGTGATTTGGCTTTCCGCATCGCGCAGTTGGCGGGCTAATTCGGCGGCCGTCTGCTGTCGCTTGGCTGGGTCTTTCTCAAGCGCCTGCATCACGATTGCAGCGAGCGCGGGCGGCAGGTCGGAGCGAAAGTTGGTGAGCGGGGCGGGCAATTCTTGAATGTGCTTGAGGGCAATCGCCGTGGCCGACGGAGCATCGAACGGCGCGCGGCAGCCAAGCATTTCGTAAAGGAGCACGCCGACCGTGTAGATGTCCGAGCGCGCGTCGAGTTCTTGTCCGCCGCATTGTTCAGGGGACATATAGCGCGGCGTGCCGATGAGCATCCCCGTGTTGGTGAGCGCGCCGTCTCCCGTAACCGTCGCCTCTTTCAGCTTGGCGATGCCGAAGTCAACGACTTTGGCGACGAGTTGGTTTTGATGATCGCGCATCAAGATGATGTTCGACGGTTTGAGGTCGCGGTGGATAATGTGATTGCGGTGCGCGGCGTCAATGCCTTCAGCGACTTGGCGGGCGATTGATGCGGCTTCGCCGAAGGGAAGCGTGCAATCTTTGTTCATGTGTTCGCGCAGCGTTTCGCCTTCGATCAATTCCATCACGATGTAGGCGCCGCCGTCCGTGAGCAACCCGTAATCATAAACGTCGGCCACGTTCTGGTGATTAAGGCGGGCGGCGGCGCGCGCTTCGCGGCGGAAGCGTTCGAGCGCGTTGGCATCTGTGATGTAATCGGGGAGCAACAGTTTGATCGCCACGGAGCGGTCGAGTTCGAGATGCGTTCCGGCGTAGACGGCGCCCATCCCGCCGCGCCCAATTCGCCGGTCGAGACGATACTTCTCGCCGATAATGCACGAACCCTGACGCGATGAGACGAGCGACGCCGCATCAACGCGGCAAGTCGTTTCCGCATCCTCGTAGCAACGCTCGCAAGTCGGGCAAATCTTCATAAGTTACAACCGCGCGGACACTCGAACTCCACAGTTAATTGTCGAAAGCTGATGAAGCGCGTGCGCTCGACAACTCGTAGACCTGAAACAAACATTCCATTGCGTTAGCCGAAAGCTGATCCTATAATCTGATGACGCAGACTGTCAAACATCTTTCATGTTAATGTGCCTGTTGGAATTTTCTCCTAAACTTCCACGATTTTGGTGACGGAGGAAAGTGACACTTATATTAAGCGTTGAAACGGCGACGCGCGCCGGAAGTTTAGCGATTCTCGAAGAAGAGCGAGTGCTCTGGCAGGGGACTGGGGACAATCGGGTGTCACATTCGGCGGCCTTGTTGCTGGAAGTGAACGAAGGAATCAAGCGGGCGGGAATACGTCTAAGCGACGTGAGCGTGTTTGCGGTGGCGACGGGGCCGGGAAGTTTCACCGGATTGCGCACAGGATTGGCGACCGTGATGGGGCTGGCGTGGACGCTTGAGCGACAGGTGGTTGGCGTGCCGACGCTCCACGCCGTCGCGTGCGCCGAAGCGAACTTCGGAGAGGCAATCATTGCTTTGCTTGCCGCCGGGCGCGGCGAGCTTTTCGCTCAAACTTTAGAGTTAACATCCGAAGGTGAGATCAATGAATTAGACGCGCCGACGCACGTCTCGCCCCAGAAATTATTAGAGAGCGAGCGCGCCGGACGGTCAACGCTCAAGTGGGCGGGCGATGGCGCGCGCGGGCATGTTGAAGAGATACGGGCGCGTGCGGCACGAGATGAGATCACGTTGGTTGATGAAAGGGAAGGGTGCGCCGCGTCTCCAAACCGGAGCGGGTGGACGCTCGCTAAAGCTTCCGTTGATGTGCTCGCGGTGCACGTCGCCATGCTTGGGCTAAGAGCTTTCCGGCGCGGCGAGGTGTTGGCGGCAAGCGAACTGCGGGCGAACTATGTGCGACCGTCGGACGCTGAGTTGAAGGAACAATGTCGAGAGCAAAGTTAGTCCGCGAGCACGCGGCAAGGGAGAGTGTGATCTCGCCGATGGCTGAAGCTGATCTTCGGGAGATCGGCGAGATCGAGCGAACCACGGGCTTGAGCATCTGGGGAGAAGAAGCGTACCGCGCCGAGTTGGAGAAGGGAAACTCGATCATGCTCGTCGCCGTTTCTGCGGCGCGCGAATTTGACGCGGAGCAACAGCGGCGTGTGAGCGGCTTTATCGTGGCGCGAGTAACAGCCGATGAAGTGCATATCAACAACGTCGCCGTGCGCGAGGGGGCACGGGGGCAGGGGTTGGGAAGCCTGTTACTTGCGGCGGCGCTCGACCAAGCGAAAAGAGCGCGGGCGCAAATGG
This sequence comes from Pyrinomonadaceae bacterium, assembly GCA_013696465.1. Lineage (GTDB taxonomy): Bacteria > Acidobacteriota > Blastocatellia > Pyrinomonadales > Pyrinomonadaceae > JACCYN01. The sequence continues at coordinate 764 of JACCYN010000386.1, read as the reverse complement.
CCGTGCTTGAAGTGCGCGCCAGCAACCGCGCGGCGCAGATGCTTTACGTCAAACATAACTTCGTCGTTGCGGGACGCCGCCGCAACTATTATAAAACGCCGCCGGAGGATGCTCTGGTGATGACTGCCGCGCTCTAAAAATGGGGCTTGCTTCACGGGTCAGTGTGCGTTAACATTTTGTTTCACCGTTCTAAGGCGAACACGAAAGGGATAGGAAGCGGGAAGTTAAATCAACCCGAAAGCGCAACGGACACTCTACAGATTCCGAAAGGAGACAACAGCGACTATGGAAACAATCAGCACTGACGGCTTGAAAGAGCATTTGATGTCAACCGACGCAGAGTTTCGTGAGTTGGCACGCGAGCACGGCACTTATGAGGCGCGTCTTAGCCAGTTAGCTTCACTCGCTTACCCTAGCGACGAAGAACAACTTGAAGAAACGACGCTGAAGAAAAAGAAGCTTGCCCTTAAAGACCAGATGCAATCCATTTTGCTCCGCCACCAGACGGGTGCGAACACCGCGCACTAGTTGTTGATTCTGTAACCCACACTCGAAACATTTGAAGCGGGGCTGCTGATCGAAGCATCCCCGCTTCGTGCAATTTACAAACTCGAAGGACGTAATCTCTCGTGGTACGTGACGGAATCCCTTTTGTGCTGGCGCCGCTCATCCTAGCGATCATTTTGCTGGCGACGGGTTACTGGGCGCTCGCGGCGATTCTTGGATTCATCGCCGCGTTTATGGCTTTCTTCTTTCGTGATCCG
>JACCYN010000373.1 GCA_013696465.1 Pyrinomonadaceae bacterium | reverse complement strand
CCAAAGTCGAGTAGTCCATGCCTTCTTTGAAGGGAATGATCTGCCATTTTGAATTCGGCGAGCAGAGTTTGCTGTCTATACGCTTCTTTCGGGTGAGCCATTCGGATTCGTTCATAGCCTTATGCTCTGAATCAAAGCGGGTATGAAAAGCGGGTATTAGCAAAACGGGGAGCATCCTGCTCCCCGTAAGTGCTTCTAGATATTGGCTCCGCAGGTAAGACTCGAACTTACAACCCTTCGGTTAACAGCCGAATGCTCTGCCATTGAGCTACTGCGGAAAAGATGTCGTCGGCACGCCGCCAATGGCGCCGAATCACCGTTTGTGCGAGCAAATTTTATAGCAGAATATTTTAGTGAGCGTCAAGCGACGACACTAACATCTCCTCGTTTAACTTCTGTTGTTGCGCTAACCCTTCGGCGAGCGGTTCGTAGATGAGGCGCTCGCCTCGCTCGTCCGCGTAGTCCCACAGACCGTTGTGGCAGTGGCGGTCGTCATCCCAGCCGGGATGGTTGACAATGGGGTAAAGGCATACGCCCTCGACGGGGACGCCTTCCATGATCGCGGCGCGCGCCTCATCGCAGACGCCGCGGAGCCAAGCGGGTCGCGCCTCGTCCTCGATACCTGTTTCGGCGATGAAGAGCGGGCGGCGGTATCGTTCGTAAAGCTCACGGAGCATCTCGCGCAAGGGGCGGCGCAGGGGGCTGGACGGGTCAATCATCCCCCCGCCGTGCGCGAACCATTGGTTGTGGATGTAGTAGTTAACGCCGATCACGTCCAAGTACTTTTCCGCCCCGCCGAGGTGCGGGTCTTTGCGCCCGGAGAGCATGTCCCACGCCTCGTATTGCGAGAGCCGATAACTCTCAGCCCGGTCGCGATCCTCCGGGCGCAACGGATTGGCGGCGACGTTGATGATCGGATCGATCTGGCAAATCCTTGCGCGCGGAGTGACGCTCCACACCGCTTCGGTAGCTTCAATCGAGGCACGCACGAGTTGCCTTTTCAACTCGCAGCCGCGCCCCTCCACATACGGATAGAAGATGCCTGCCTCGCCCCCCGCCCATGTGAAGAACGAGATTTCGTTGACGGGCGCGACGAATGGCACCGTGTCCGTCTCCGCCGCGAGCAGTCTGGCGAAGGCGCGCGCGAAACGATGGAAGCGTTCGACGAATTCCGGTTTGAAGATGTCGAGATCGTCTGGCCAACCGTAATGCCACAAGTCCCAGATGATTTGCGTGTTCGTGTCGCGCGCGGCGCGTATCATGCCCAGCGCGCTCGTCCAATCGTAGCGGTACGGCGAAGTTTCGATCAAATGCCAGCGCAAACCTTCGCGCGCAGTGCCGATGCCGTGCGCCTGCAGACGCCGATAATCCGCTTCAGCCAGCACGTCGTGCTTCGTCGCGGCGAGCACGTCTAAGCGCCTACCGTGAATGCGCGGGCGATGCGTTGAGCACTCAAACCCGCCGAGAAAAAAACTCTGAAAGAGATCGTCGGTCATCGAATCAACTCGCATAATTCTTTAGATGTACGAGCGCCTTGCCGCGCTTTCCACGCAACGCCGCTAACGCCCGCCGCAGAATTCACTTCGTCGCTTTCCTTAGATTTTTTTGGCGGGGGAAAGTCGAGCCGAATTTCTACAACCGCATTTTTCGAGAGGATTATGTTTCGGATCGAACTCAGGATTTTAACCGCCGGATGCTTTCGGATGTGGAGAGCAAAAGCTCCCTGTCGAAGCATAGATATGATCGCTCAGTCCGAGCTTGTCTGTCAAGAAAATGGTACGCAGCACCCGACGCGCATCATCTCTTCACAAACTGTCAAATGACGTTATTCTCCAGTCAAAGGTTTCCGGCGTCTTCGATGCACTCGAATTCAATTCCGCTTCGCTTGTAAGTTTTAGAAATGGCTCGACTAAAGTTCTGCAACGTAAAACAAAACTTACGGCGCGGCAGAAATTACGCTTGTATCATCTCTGCCACGCCGCCTTCATCCGTTAAGCGTAAGCTGGCTCAACTTTTCTTTTGAGTCTCTTTTTCGCGCAGCGATTCTTCTACGGTTTCTTCATCGCCTTCGGCCGTGCCGGGTGTTCTTCCCGGATCGCCCGACTGCTTCAACCCGCCCGTCGAACTAGAATCGCTTTTCGATTCATTGTCTCTACTCTTTTCGTTGCTCATGATCTTTCCCTTTCACCTTAAGGCTTCAAGACGATCTTGATGCAATCATCTTCTTTATGCTTGAAAGTTTCGTAGCCCTTCGGCGCGTCGTCGAGTTTCATGCGGTGCGTGATCACGAAACTCGGGTCAATGTCGCCGTTCTGAATACGCGCCAGAAGCGGGCGCATGAACTTATGCATGTGTGTCTGACCCATTTTTAGGGTCAACCCTTTATTAAATGCCGCGCCCAACGGGAATTTGTCGAGGAATGCGCCATACACGCCGGGGATAGACACTGTGCCGCCCTTGCGACACGCATTGATCGCTTGACGAAGCGCGTGCGGGCGGTCTGTAGCCAAGAACGCGGCGGCTTTGACGCGGTCGAGTAAAGCGTCGGGGCTTGTGCCGTGCGCTTCGAGTCCGACGGCATCAATGCAACTATCGGGGCCGCGTCCGCCCGTCATCTCCTTCAGTTTGTCGAATATGTATTCGTCTGCGAAGTCGAGCGTTTCGGCTTTACCGTCGCGCGTGGCCATCTCCAAACGTTCCGGCACTTGATCAATTGCGATCACGTGCTCAGCGCCAAGCATGTAAGCACTCTTAATCGCAAACTGCCCGACGGGGCCGCAGCCCCACACGGCTACGGTGTCGCCCGGTTGGATGTCGCAATTCACCGCCGCCATGTATCCCGTAGGGAAGATGTCAGAGAGAAACAAAACCTTTTCATCAGGAATACCGTCGGGAATCTTGACGGGGCCGACATCGGCGAAGGGCACACGCAAGTATTCAGCCTGCCCGCCTGCATATCCGCCCATCATGTGCGAAAAGCCGAAGAGTCCCGACGGCGAATAACCATAAAGCTTCTCCGCCATCCACGCATTTGGATTCGAGTTATCGCAGAGCGACCACAACTCTTTTTTACAGAAGAAGCAATGACCGCATGAGATCGTGAAGGGGACGACGACTCGGTCGCCTACTTTCAAGTTTTTAACATCGCTCCCGACCTCGACGACCTCTCCCATATTTTCGTGTCCCATGATGTCGCCCTTCTCCATCGTCGGGATGTAACCGTTGTAAAGGTGCAAGTCGGAGCCGCAGATTGCGGCTGTCGTGATTTTGATAATCGCGTCGCGCGAGTTGAGTATTTTCGGATCAGGAACGTTTTCGACGCTTACCTTGTTTTTGCCTTGCCAGCATAATGCTTTCATTTGATTTTCCCTCCTCGTTTGCCCTTGAAAAAGAAGGCGGTCGCCTTCGTGCGCTTTTTTCGTCACACAAACGCGACCGCCGTAGTTAAAATACTGTTAACCACCTTGACCCGCGCGAACTATCTTCCCGAAGTTGCGCTACGCCCCGAAGCTTGTCCTTCGGTTGTGGCGCGCTCGCCCGCTTCCATCACTTGCTTGAAGCGGCGCAAGTCTTCTTGAATCTGCTGATCGGGCGCTTCACCGAAAAGTTTTGCGATGGCTGCGCCGACCATGCCGCCCGGCGGATCGTATTCGAGCGAAACACGCACTTCCGTGCCGCGCCCTGCCGGTGCTTCTTGGAAGCGCACGCTCCCGGCGTTGTCAACATCGGCATTCTCTAAAGAACGCCACGCGATCAACTCATTCTCTTTCTCGTTGATGATCTCGGCATCCCACTCGACGGTTGTTCCCGCCGGAGCCTTCGCCACCCAGTGCGAACGCTTCTCGCCAGTAGTGCGCACCGATTCGAGATGATCCATGAACTTGGGTAGATTCTCAAAATTGCGCCAGTAGCGGTAAAGTTCCGCGGCCGGGCGGTTCACCGTCACGCTCTTTTCAACCTTAATGCCACGATTGCCCGCGACGCTCGCCGCGCCTGATTTCCCGCGCGCCGTATTAACATCCATTGCTTCGTAGACGTTGCAATGTCCGGTCGTGCCGCGATAGATGAGGCTGCCACCGATCAAAGCGAGCGCGACGCCGCCCAATGAGCCACGCGTTAAACCGTAAAGGGCGAGCGCGCCACCACCGATTGCCGAAATATAACGCTCCGTCTGCCCGACGTTCGTGCTCTGGCTGTTACGCGAATCCTCAGCGCGATTCATGCTGCCCCTTGTGCCTGCGGTCGGCGTCAGCGCAGTTTCTCTTATTACATTTTCTTTCGTTGCCATCTTTTTATTCCCCTCTTCTGAAAAGAACTGTCTCCGCACAACTCTCGTCACCTTTGAAAGGGGTTAGAGATGTTCGGAAACAACTCGAACTTGTTTGTTTAATGACTGAGTAATCAAACGCCGTGCCGCGCCTTACAGAGGGAGATTTTCGTTCGGTTCTTTACTCTTCGTAACCGTTCTCGTGCCGTTGCATCCAAGACCACGCCGAGCCGATGATCTCCCTTAAGTCCCCCTGTACGGGACTCCAGCCAAGCTCTTCTTTGATTCGTGCCGAACTCGCCACGAGCACCGCCGGATCGCCTGCCCGCCGCTTTGATTCGCGCACCGGTACGTCGCGCCCCGTCACCTGACGTGCCACCTCGATCACCTCGCGCACCGTGTAGCCGTCGCCTCCACACCCCAAGTTATAAATCCGGCTTCCGCCGTCAACCTTTCCGAGGGCGAGGATGTGTGCGCGCGCAAGATCGCCGACGTGAATGTAATCGCGCACGCACGTGCCATCGCGCGTTGGGTAATCCGTGCCGTAGATTTCGACGAACTCACGACGCCCGGCGGCCGCTTGCAGTACAAGCGGAATCAAATGTGTTTCGGGATCGTGCGATTCGCCGTGGGTTTCCGTGGCGCCCGCCGCGTTAAAGTAACGCAGAGTTGCGTAGCGCAAGTTGTAAGCTTGGTCATACCACCGCAAGGCTTTCTCAAACGCGAGTTTCGATTCGCCGTAAGGATTCGTCGGTTGAAGCACGTCCCGCTCTTCAATCGGCTGCTTCTCAGGTTCACCGTACACGGCCGCCGTCGAAGAAAAGACAAGGCGGTTCACCTCACATTCGCGCATCGCATCGAGCAGGGCGAGTCCGGCGACGACGTTATTGCGATAATACTTCGCCGGAGCGGTAACGGATTCGCCGACGAGCGAATCCGCTGCCATATGGATGACGGCTTCAACGCGGTGCTCGCGGAGTGCCGCTGTCAAGCCCGCTTTGTCTGACAGCTCGGCTTCGACCAACGTCGCCCCCGCAGCAACGGCTGCTTTGTGCCCTTTGATAAGATTGTCGTAGGCGACGACAAAGTGATTGTCTTCAAGCAGCTTTTCGACAACCACGCTGCCGATGTAGCCCGCCCCGCCTGTTACAAGTACGCGCATTCGTTCGTCACCGCCTTCGATTCGTTAAGAGCACGGAGACGAGTAACGCCTCGCGCCGCTCTCGACGATAAATTTATTAAGCGCCCACTTCTTCCTTCATCGCGTTCTTTGGATAACCGTTTCCATTGCCCGACGATCCGGCGGGCAGCGAGTAAGCGCGCGTCAGCGGATTGCTGCTCGCTGCGACAGCAGAGGCGCTCGCCGCAAGAACCTTGCTCGCTTCGCGCATCGTCGCGTCAACACGCTTCTCGCCCGCGATCTTCGCATAGACGGTGAGCGCCTGTGCCACGACTTGATCCATGTTGTAGTATTTGTAAGTCGCCAGCCGCCCAACGAAATGCACACCCGGCGTTTTATCCGCCAGCGCCTTATACTTCGCATACAAGTCGGCGTTTTCCTGACGCGGCACAGGGTAATACGGGTCGCCCTCGGCTTGCGGAAACTCGTAAACGATTGAGGTCTTCGAGTGTTCCTGACCAGTCAAATACTTAAACTCGGTGACGCGCGTGTAAAGCTGCTCGTTCGGGTAGTTCACGACCGGAGCCGATTGATACGTCTCCGTGTTGTGCGTTTCGTGCTTGAATTGCAAGCTGCGATACGGCAGCT
>JACCYN010000333.1 GCA_013696465.1 Pyrinomonadaceae bacterium | reverse complement strand
GTGTAGAGGCCGGGAGCGAGTCCGGTAAATTGATAAACGCCTTCTTCGTTCGTTGTCGCCGTTTTCTCCGCGCCGTTCGCGTCTGCGGCCGTCACCGTCGCGCCGATGAGAATGCCGCCGAATTGATCTGCGACGCGGCCGCGCAACGTACCGCCACCACCTTGCGCAAACGTCGTCAGCGTCATGGCGAAAGTTAAAATCAACGCCGACGCGATCCTCTTGCTCTTTATCAATCGAAAAAATAAATGCATCAACAGTATTTCCCCCTGCATAAGCGTGAGCGAACGCGAAATGTTAAAAATCCCGCGCCGCCCGTTTTGAGTTCTTCTTAATTTTTATCTTCCGTCGTCTTTGTGACGCGCGTCTCGTTCGGCAGCTTTCGCGTCAAATACTTTTTGTTGTTCTGGTGTGAGCAAGGAGCGAATCTGCGTGCGCGCGCTCTGCCGTATCCGGTCGTAGCGCGGGCGCACTTCGGCGCGCAACGAACGATATTCAGTATGAGTTTGCTCCAGTATCCGTCCGATCTCCGTCGCTTGGTTGTCGTTCAAACTGAGATCGCGCCGCATCTTTTCTAAAACCTCTCCGCTGCTGCGGCGACCACTACCGCGCATTTCCCGACGCTCACCGCCCACGCGCAAGCGATACGCGCCGTCGAGCGACGCGCCCGTGATGCAACCGAGCGCGAACACGCCCATCACCACCAACCATACTTTGAGCCGAGTCCTCATGCGCTCCGTCATCTCGAAGCCTCCCGCCCGTCCTCATTCATAATCGTCGCCAGCACATCGTCGCTCGAAAGAACCCGTCCGTCGGCGAACACCACTTGCTCAATTCCGTTATCGCTTGCGCCGAGCAGAGATTCATCGCCGAAGACTGTTGAAGATCCCGCGCCCGTGCTCGTCAACCAAAGAAGCGTAACGGCTAAAACTGTTGTCAACGCCATCGCCGGAATTGTGCGCCAAGCCACGCCGACAAGGGCGAACCAGCTTTCGCCCGCTTCGCGCCGCGCGCGCTCGGCGGCGATCCGCGAACGAAGCCGCGCGTAAAGGAAAGGCGACGACGCGGCAGACTCCGCTTCTTCATCGTTCAACCCAGATGCGCGAACGAACGCGCGACCGATGCGGTCGAGACGTTCATTCAAACTGCGCTCATTCTTTTTGCCGATCATTAGTTTTCCCTCTCGTTCCGTCGCTCGCGGACGAAGGACTTTCATCTTTGAAAACGCCTGCACGCGCAGGACGGTTACAAGAATTTTCCCAACGCGCGCCGCAAACTTGCACGCGCCCGATGCGCGCGCACCTTAACCTTCGACGCCGACCAATCCTTCATCTCCGCGATTTCGTTGACTGACATTCCCTCAACATCCATCATCACCAGCACGGTGCGATCTTCGGGGCTAAGGCGCGCAAGCAGTTTGCCCGCCAAGTCGCGCGAGACGATTGCCGCTTCGATGTCATCCCCGGCGCCGTCGGCGCGCAGACGCCCTTTCAGCCACGCCGCCTCTTCTTCGGAAATCCCTTCCGCCAAGCTTTCGGGTCGCCGCTTCATCCGCCGCAATTCGTCATAACATGAATTGAACGAGATGCGCGCGAGCCACGCGGCGAATGAAGCTTCTTGAGTGTTGGAAAAATCAGGGAGGGCGAAATACGCTTTAGTGAAAGTCTCTTGCACGATCTCTTCGATCTGTTCGCGCTGCCGAAAAAACCGACCCGCGATGAGCGCGACCCGTCGCCGATGACGATTAAAGAGTTCTTCAAACGCCGATTCGTCATTCGCGCGGACGCGCGCCACAAGGTCAACGTCTGTCGGCGCAACGGCTGCTGCGTGCGTGTGCGGTTGGATAGATACGGCATCCGCGTTATCTGTCGTCTCGTCCATGATCGCCGAACTGCCCGCGCTCCGTATCGTGTTTGAGATTTCAACTGTTTCCCATTCGCCGGGCGAACAAGGGAAAATAAAGTGGCAGCCCCGTTAGCGTCGGGGCTGCCGTTGATTATACTGCGTTAGCTTACACGCTCGTTGATCGCGTCACGCTTAACCTTGTGCAAAATCGGAAGAGCGTCGCTTCTTCTTTACCGACGACGAGCATATCTGCGCTCATTGTTGCGGTCGCGCAGTTTGTATGTGTAAAGAGCGGAACCGCCCGCGCCGACGAGCGCGCCGATGATCGCTCCCTTTTTACCGCCGGTTAATCCGCCGACGGCCGCTCCTGCGCCCGTGCCCGCCGCGAGCGTGAGCACGTTGCGGTGTCGTCTCCAGAAAGAACGCTTGCGCGAAGAACGTCGGTCACGATAAACCTGCTGCGAATTTCCGTATCGCTCGTAGCGCGTTGTGCGCCCCGCGTAATTTCCGCGAGACGTTTGCCCCAGCGCAGGCAACGCCGTCCCTGCGAGCAACACGAAGCACATTAGAATTCCAAATACCCTTTTCATTTCTCACCCCTTTTCAAAGAACTACCGATAGATTCGCCGTCCGTTCGGCAACACCGTAACGAGTCGACCGTTCGGCAAGCGGTATGTGCGCGCGCCGTAAGTTTGAGGGTAAGTTTGCCGACTGCGCGAGTTGCGGTAGACGCGCCGACCGTTCGGCAACACGACGACGGAGCGACCGTTCGGGCGACGGTAAACGGTGCGACCATTCGCTTGACGGGTGACGCGCCTGCCGTTTCGGTAGACGGTGACGGTGCGCCCGTCGCGCGTTCGATAAGTGGTTTGCGCGGCCGCCGAAGCCGACAGTCCGAGTACGAGCGCAAACGCCATGAACATTACCTTAACCCTATGCTTCATTATTATCCTCCACCAAATATTGTTAAGAGGAGAGACGATTTAAGGGAGATTTCGCTTTTCGGGAAAGTATACTTTAGGAAACAGGAGAGTGTCCCGATTTTGTTATTTCTTTACTGCCTTTGCTGCCCCGCGTTCGCGCCGCGCCGCGCGCCCCGCTCTTGGCGTTTTTGTTCGCGCTCTTGTCGCTCGGCGGCGAGTTGCGTTTTCTGCTCCGGCGTTAAGATGTTGTACATCTCCGACATCATCCGCGCGCGCATCACTTCCATTTCGACGTGAGCGTTGGCACGCCGCTGCGCCGCCGCGCGCACGGCCGCTTCGTCAAACGTTCCACCTGCGAACGCATCGAAATCGCCGCCGCGTTTGGCGTCGCCCGATTGCCCGCGCAAAGCCTTCATGCTTTCTTCGTAACGCCCGGCGATCTGCCCCATCTGCTGCTTTTGCGCTTCCGTCAAATTGAGATTGCGCATGAAGTGTCCGCCGAAGCCGCCTCTCATGCCGCGCATTCCCTTACCGCCGTGTCGCCCGTGTCGCTCGGTGCGGTCTTGATCGCCCCCTTCTTGAGTCGTCGCCGCTTGCTGCGCGAACCCGACCACTGCTGTCAACATCAACGCTCCCGACAAGGCTACGCCGCCGAGCAGTTTTTTTGAATTTGTCAGTTTCATCAATCTTAATCTCCAATGTAGGTGAAATTTAATGAGCCGCATCGGACGCGAGGAGAGAATTGAATGCCTCAATCCGGCTTCTTATAAAGTGGAAGACGAGCGAGCACAGAGTTCGGTTACAATTTTTGTTGCGATCAAGAAGTAAACTTCCATTGACAACGAATTGTGCCTTAAAGAAAATTTCGGTCGCACAATCCCGGCAACATTTTCAGCTATGGTCACTTGCCCGATGCAAATTGATGTGGCGTCAAGGTATTCTTTACAACATCTTAAATCACGGTTGTTTAGGCGGCGTCGCGGGTAAAAAGTTGTAACCGATCACGACCGCTGTGCGTTTTCAAATTAAAAGCGCAGGATACAAATCACTTATGTCTTCTTTCCTTCCGCACAGAATTCGGTACGCGCTCGTTTGCGGCGTGCTCGCCCTCTCGCTCTTTGGCGCGGGTTGCAGCGGCGGTCGCTCCGCGCCGAAGGCGGAGCGGAACGAAAACGGGTGGGGCGAATCAGCCGCCGCCGAGACGCCCCCGGTCGCTGTCACCACGGCGAGTGTGATGGCGCGCGAAGTGCCGTCCTTTTTTCAAGCGACAGGAAGTTTGGTCGCCGATGAAACTTCGGATGTCGCCCCGCAAACCTCCGGGCAAGTCGTGGCGACTCCGGTGGATGTCGGCGCGTTTGTGCGTCAGGGCGACGTGATCGCGCGTTTGAACGACCGCGACGCGCGCCTGCGTTTGCAACAAGCCGAAGCTGGGGTCGGGCAAGCGATTGCCGGAGTGAGACAAGCGGAAGCGCGTCTGGGGTTGAGAGCGGGCGGAAATTTTGAGGCGAGTTCAATACCGGAAGTGCGCGCGGCAGGTTCTAATCTCGAACAAGCGCTGGCGCAGTTGCGATTGGCTGAAGCGAACGAAAGGCGTTACCGCGAATTGGTTGAAACGGGCGACACCTCGCGCATCATCTACGATCAATATCGCACGCAGCGCGATACGGCGCGGGCGCAGGTCAACGCCGCGCGCCAGCAGCAGGAGGCCGCAGTTAACGCCGCGCGCCAAAGCAATCAAGCGATCCAGAGCGCGCAATCCGCTGTCGAATCCGCGCGCTCGCAGGTCGCTATCGCGCAGAAGGCGGTGGCAGACGCCGTTGTTCGCGCGCCCTTTGCAGGCTACGTGAGCAATCGTCCCATCGCCGTCGGCGAGTACGTCACGCCCGCGTCAGTCGCGGCGACCGTGTTGCGCACAAACCCGATCAAGTTACAGTTGCAAGTGCCGGAATCGGAAGTTCCGTTTATTACAGGCGGCATGGGCGTCTCGCTCGAAGTTGACGCGCATCGAAACAGAAAATTCGCGGGCCGCGTGACGGCCGTCAACCCGGCGATTGATCCCGTTTCGCGCGCGGCGACCGTTGAAGCTGCGATTGAGAACAGCGACAACGCGCTTCGTTCGGGCATGTTCGCCACCGCGCGCATCGTGCGTCAAGGCGGAAGCCGCGCCTTGTATGTGCCGCGCGCCGCCGTCCTTGCCGATGAGAACACGCAATCGTTTCGCGTCTTCATCATTCAGAACGACGCGGCGAAATTGCGCGTCGTGCAGATCGGTGAGGTAGAAGGCGACTACGTTCAGATTCTATCCGGCGTCAACGCCGACGAAGTGCTGGCGACGAGCAACCTCCCACAGCTTTACGAAGGAGCAAGAGTGACAAAACAGTGATGAGTAACGAGTGATGAGTAATGAGTGAAAAACTTGTTCTTACTCATTACTCGTTACTTATCACTCATCACTTCTTTTGAAGGAGTTTTATGCAGAGGTTAGCTGAGATTTGCGTGCGGCGTCCGGTCTTTGCGACCGTTATCGTGTTGCTGTTGACGGTCGTCGGCGGTTTCTCTTTCTTCACGCTCGGCGTTGATCGCTTCCCGAAGATCGACATTCCAACGGTGTCCGTGCAGACGACGAACGTGGGCGCCGCGCCACAGGAGATCGAAACCGAGATTACTGACATCATCGAAGGCGCAGTGAACACCGTGCCCGGCATTGACGAGATGCGCTCTTCATCCGCGCAAGGTCGCTCGAACGTCACCGTCAGCTTCAATCTCGAAAAAGACCCTGACCTCGCCACGCAGGAGGTGCGTGATAAAGTTAGCACGATCATCAACCGCCTGCCGGAGACGGCCGACCCGCCCGTCGTCAGGAAATCCGACCCCGACTCGCAGCCTGTGCTCGTCTATGCGATCAGCGCGCCGCGCTCTTCGATTGAGTTGACCGACCTCGTGCAGAAGCAGATTCAGGAGCGCATTGAATCGGCTGACGGCCTGGGCGAAGTAATTGTGTTCGGCGGACGCCAGCGCGAAATTAAAGTTTATGTCGAACCGGATCGCTTGCGCGCCTACAACCTTTCGGTGACGGAAGTCTCGAACGCCCTGCGCGCGCAGAACTTAGAGCTGCCCGGCGGCAGGCTTGATGAAGGCGCGCGGACGGTGACGCTGCGCACGCTCTCGCGCGTCACGAAGGTTGAAGACTTTAACAACATCGTGATCGCAACGCGGAACGGCTACCCGGTCAAGATCAGCGACATCGGGCGCGTCGAAGACAGCGGCGTTGACCCGCAATCGGCGGCGTCTCTGAACGGCGTGCCATCGGTGTCGCTCGGCATCCGCAAGCAGTCGGGCGCAAATACCATCGCCGTGATCGAAGGCGTGAAGGCGCGCATGGCGGAGATTCAGCCGCTCCTGCCGCCCGACATCAAGATCGCCGTCACGCGCGACCAATCAGAGTTTATCGAAAACAGCTTGCACGCTATTGAAGAACACCTCGTCATCGGCGGACTGCTCGCGGCTCTCGTCGTCTTTCTCTTTCTGTGGAACTTCCGCTCGACGATCATTGCCGCGCTTGCGATCCCGACTTCGATCATCGCCGCCTTCGCCGCCATCGCGTGGCTCGGCTACTCGCTCAACCAGATGACGATGCTCGCTTTGACCTTAATGGTCGGCATTGTGATTGATGATGCGATTGTTGTTTTGGAAAACATCTACCGCTTCGTTGAAGAAAAGGGAATGCCGCCGTTTCAAGCGGCGATTGAAGGAACAAAAGAGATCGGCTTGGCGGTCACCGCGACGACGCTTTCATTGCTCGCCGTCTTCATCCCCGTCGGCTTTATGACCGGGATCGTCGGACGCTTCATGTCCAGTTTCGGTTTGACTTCCGCCGCCGCGATTGCTGTCTCGCTCGTCGTCTCGTTCACCTTGACGCCGATGCTCGCCGCGCGCTGGATCAAGCCGAAGAAAACGGGAACGCCCGAAGGTGCGGCAGGTGGCACTGAAGAAGACGGACACGAAGAACATCGCGCGGCAGAAAAACATCATCACGCGGCATCATCGAAGGGCGGACGCTTTTATCGCCCCGTTGACCGCGCGTATATGTGGATGCTGAAGCTGTCAATGGCGCATCGGTGGATCATTGTCGTCGTTTGCGTCGCCGTCGTCGCTTCGATCTGGCCGCTCTATAAGTACGTCGGCTACAACTTCCTGCCGGACGAAGATGAGTCGGCGTTTCAAGTTTCATTGCGCGCGCCACAGGGCACGAGTCTTCCGGCGACGCAATCCGTTCTGGAGCGCGTCGCACGCGACGTGCGCGAGCAAATTCCCGGCGTCGAGAGCACGCTCGTCAACGCGGGCGGTTTCGGCGGCGGCGGTCAGCCGAACGCAGGTTCGGTTCAGGTCAGGCTTAGGCCGGTCGAAGAGCGCGAGTATTCGCAGACGGAACTAATTCAACGCACGCGCGAGATGATCCGCAAACGGAAGTATCCGAAAGAGTATGTGATCGGCGCGTCGGGCACATCTTCTATCGGCGCGAGCATCGGCGGCGGCGGCGGTCGCGGCGGCTCGTCGCTCGGACTTTTCATCAGCGGCCCCGACATCCAGAAACTCGACGAATACTCGAACAAATTAGTTGAGCGTATTAAACAGGATCAGAACTTCCGCGATGCCGACCGCTCGCTCCAACTCAGCAGCCCGGAAGTGCGCATCATTATTGACCGCCAGCGCGCCGCCGACCTCGGCGTGAGGGCGGGCGACGTGGCGCAAGCCTTGAACACGCTCGCCGCCGGAGCGCGCGTCACAACTTTCAGCGAAGGCTCGGATCAGTACGATGTCGTGGTGCGCGCGGGCGAAGAGTTTCGGCGCACGCGAGAGAATCTAAGTAACTTCACGGTCGCGTCGGCTTCGGGCGCAACGGTGGGCTTAGAAAAACTCGTGCGCCTCGAAGAAGGCGAAAGCCCCGCCTCGATTGATCGCCTCAACCGACAACGCCAAGTTACGATCTCCGCCAGCCTCGCGCCAAACGGATCGGAAGCTGACGGACTCGCCGCCATCCAGCGTTACGCCCAAGAACTGAAAATGGAAGCTGGCTACCGCACTGGCGTGACAGGACAATCGAAAGAACTACAGCGCGCGAACCAATCGTTCATGCTCGCGTTTCTGCTCTCGTTTGTCTTTATGTACCTCATTCTCGCGGCGCAGTTTGAGTCGTTCATCCATCCGGTGACGATCCTTTTGACCTTGCCGCTCTCGATCCCGTTCGCGCTTCTTTCAACTTTAATCGCGGGTCAACGGCTCAACATCTTCTCCGCGCTCGGCATCCTGCTCTTGTTCGGCATCGTGAAGAAGAACGCGATTCTACAAATCGATCACACGAACGAGTTGCGCTCGCAAGGCTTCGACCGTTACGACGCGATCCTGCAAGCGAACCGCGACCGCTTGCGGCCGATTCTGATGACAACGATTGCATTGGTCGCAGGCATGATTCCGCTCGTCGTAGGTAGCGGCGCGGGCGCGGCGACGAATCGATCAATTGGCGTCCTTGTCGTGGGCGGGCAAAGTCTGTGTTTGCTGTTGACGCTGCTGGCCGTGCCTGTCTTCTACTCCCTCTTTGAAGACGCGAAAGAGTCGCGGGTGTGGGGTTATGTGGGAAATCGTTTCGGCAACTTCGGTAACGCGGCGGGGCGACGTTTCGCAGATGCTTACAATAGTATCGCCGGAATCTTCACACGCAAAACAAAAGTCGCCGGAGGGGGTTCCGGTAAAACTGCGAAGGATGGTTATGCAGATCAAGCTTCAGGTGATTAACCGTGCGCGCGTGCTATCGCTCGCTCGTTTTCAGTTTATGAATTTGCGATTAGCAAGAATCGTCCTGCTCGTTGCAATGACGCTGTTGATTGCGCCGGGAGTTGTGTTTGCACAAAACCAGACGCAGACGCCGCCTCCGACTTCATCACCGCAACAACCACCGCCCGCAGGCACTTCGACGCAAGGGCAGGGGCAACAACGACCCGGCACGCTGCCGCCGTCATCAACCACGTTGCCGCCGAATTCGACTTCGGCTCCCGTGCGCCCCACGAACGAAGCGCAGCAGAGCACGCAGCCACAGACGGGGGTGGAGCAAGAGCGTCAGCAAACGACTCCGGGCACACAGACTCCGCGCCCCATCTCGCCACAGGTGCAACCACCTTCGCAACAAACCGCGCCGGGCGCGTTGCCGCAAACATCCGTTCCGGCCGGAACCGCCGCGCCGCAAACAAACACAACGCCCGGCGGTGTCCCTGCAACCGGAGGCACGACCGGCGTGCCGCAAACGCCCGGACAAAACGTCGGGACTTCAGGCGGCGTTGCGCCCGCCGAACTTCCCGTCGAGCCGCCGCCCGTCGCGCCGAACTTTGAAGCGACCGCGCGCCCTCTGCCATCCGCCGAGCGCGTCGGTGTGAACATAAGTAATCAGATGCCGCTCACCTTAAACGAAGCGATTGCATTGGCACTTCAAAACAACAACGACATTGACGGCTCGCGCATCAACGTGCAGATCGCGGAATACGATCTGCGCGCGGCGCGCGGCATCTACGATCCCGTCATCTCATCGGAAAACTATTTCGAGCGACGGACGACGCCGACGAGTTCGACCATCGGCGGCGGCTTAAACGGTTCTGTCACACAGCAGGACGCGACCGGCTCGGCGCGCTTCGGCGGTTTCTCACCCGTAGCGGGCGGCGCTTACCAGATCGATTTTTCTTCGACGCGTCTCACGACCAATAACCAAAACGTCACGCTCAACCCGCAATACCCGGCGGCGCTCACAATCAATTACACGCAACCGCTCTGGCGCGGTTTGCGCATTGACAACAACCGTCGTCAAATAGAGATCGCCAAAAAGAATTTGAGTCTTACGGATTCGCAGTTTCGCCAGCGCGCCATCGAAGTGATCGCTCAAGTTGAAGGGGCATATTGGGATTTGGTCTTCGCGCTTAGAAATCTTCAAGTGCAGATTGACGCCGTGAAGCAAGCGCGCGTGCAAGTTGAAAGCAATCAGCGACTCGTCGCGCAGGGCGTGTTAGCTCCGATTGACATCGTTGCGGCGAACACGCAGGTGACGACATTCGAGCAGAGCGTCTACACCGCGCAGGAAGCCGTAACGCGCGCCGAAAACGTCTTGAAAACTTTGATCCTCGCGGATCGCACCGCCGCAATGTGGTCGCGCCCGCTGACACCCGTTACGCCCGTCAATCTCGAAGCCCCGCGCGTGCCGCTTGAGCAAGCGTTGACAGCTGCGCTCACCAACCGCCCGGAGTTAGCACAGCTTCAAACGAGCGCCGAGATCAACGGGATCGACACAAGGTATTTCCGCGATCAAACCAAACCGCAGATCGACTTAATCGGCACCTATACCGCCGTCGGACTCGCCGGATCAGCAGTTCAACCGAGCGGCAGCACGAACGTGAGCGCAAACGCGGCATTGCGCGCTCGCGTTAACGAACTGTCCGCGATTGCAGGATTATCGCCGCTTGAGACCGCCTCTTCCGGCGGCAGTTTGTCACCGAATCTCGTCGGCGGCTACACGCAATCCATCTCGAATTTGATCGGAGGAGATTACCCGACCTACCGCGTCGGCGCGCGCATCTCAGTGCCGCTTCGCAACCGCACCGCCGAAGCCAACCTTGGGCGTTCACTCGCCGAAGGCAGCCGCATTCAGAACACCCGCGCGCAGGTTGAACAACTGATCGAGGCGGAAGTGCGCAACGTCACGCAAAGTCTTCGTTCGGCCGAAGCGCGCCTCGCTTCCGCCGCCGCGACGCGCCTCTCCGTCGAGCAGCAATACGAAAGCGAACAGCGTCAATTCCGTGCGGGCA
The DNA here is from genome assembly GCA_013696465.1 of Pyrinomonadaceae bacterium. GTDB lineage: Bacteria > Acidobacteriota > Blastocatellia > Pyrinomonadales > Pyrinomonadaceae > JACCYN01. The sequence continues at coordinate 4,397 of JACCYN010000333.1, read as the reverse complement.
CGACGACGATCTTTCTCGTGCTGCAAAGGCAGAACGAACTGCTCGCCGCGCGCGGGCGTGAACTCCAAGCGCAAACCGATCTCAACAAATCAATCGCCGATTTCCAACGCGCCACCGGAAACACGCTCCAAGCCAATAACGTCGCCGTGCGCTCCGACACACCCACGCGCGAACTCGAAATGCGCCCCGCGCTTACCGACGGTGCAAGCGCGCCAAATGCAACACTCATGTTTTCGCCGACCGGCGCGACGAGCACAGGACTAAGACCGGGCGGGCAATAATCTTGACATGATTCCTTTAACGTCAAATGAGGGGAAAACTCACGCTTAAAAATTTCGCTTCCGTCGCAAGTATCGCTCTCGTCTTAGCGTCGGGGTGTCAATCACGACAAGAGAGAGACGATGCGGGGAGAAGCGGAATCGTTATTGTGAACGCACCGGCGGCGGGTGAGGTGCGCCGCATCCTCGCGCGCGAAGGAATGTCTGTAAATGAAGGCGCGCCGATTGTCGAGATCGCCATTCGCACTGAAGCGCCGAACGTGCCGCAGTCTCCGACTGACAACCCGCAGGCGCGCGCCGGAAGAAGCGTTCAAACGGCGCAGGCCGAAATCGAAGCGGCACGGGCGGAAGTGGTGCGGCACGAGGTGGAGGTGCAGCGTCTGACACCGCTCGTCGCTTCGGGCGCCGCGCCGCAGGCGCAACTGGACGGCGCGCAGGCAGAATATGAGCGCGCACAGCAACGTCTGCAACGGGCGCAAAGCTCCGCGCAGAGCGCACAATCCGGCTTCGTCCTATCTCGTCAGCAATCACAAAATTCGCCGCAAGCGACGGCGACACCTTCGGAGCGCATCGTCACCGCGAATGCTTCCTCTGGCGGAACGATCAGCGTCATCAATGCGCAGGTCGGCGCGCAGGTGAGAGCAGGTCAACCGCTCGCAACTCTCCGGGTTGAGTAAGCATGAGATGAACGTGACTCTTTCAGACGCGGCTAACATCGGCCCGCGCGAGCGGCGCAAACGGCGACTGCTCGGCATTGTTGCGCTGACCGTCGGGGTCGGAATAGCCTTCGCGCTAATCGTACTTGATGCGCCGCGCCTGTCGCGTATTATTATTTTCTTTCCCGTCTGGTTGGCAGGGTTAGGGCTGTTGCAAGCGCGCGAGAAAACTTGAATCGCCCTTGCCGCGCGCGGGACGCGCAACATGGACACGGGCGAAGAGAATTTGAACGAAGAAAGATTAATCGTAGAATTGCGCAGCAAGGCGCGCCGAATAAACCGCCGGGCGCTTATCACCGCCGTGGGCGTGACGTTGGTTGCGCTAGCTTTCCCGTAAAAGTAATTCGAGCGCGGAAAAGGAAACTAAAAATGAGCGCCTCAAAAACGTTGCGTGTGACCGCAGTAGTTGTTCTTTGTGCAGTGTCGGTTGCGACTGTTGACGGCGCTTACCGAAGTTCTATCCCTTCATACGTCGTTGCATCGAGTAGAATCTAAGTATGACGACTCGTGACATCGCTAATTTAATCAACCTGCTCGGCTGGACGACGGGCTTGGCGCTGTATGCGATGTTGCTTCTAATGGCGCTTCGTTCGGCGGCGAGAATCAAAGGGGCGGTGAATGGCGAACGACGAAGAACTCAAACGCGCTCTTGGTTGCGTAATGGGGGCGATGCGTTGCCGTTTGCGACGGCGGTGCTCGGCATTGTTTGGAACATTGGCGCGCTGGCGACACACGGTTTGCATTCGTTCGTGGTCGGCGAAACGGTTTCAATTCGCTTACCCGTTGCGTTGCTCGAAGCCGCAAGCGTCTCGGCGCTTGGCTTTCTGCCTGCCGTCGTCGTTCACTCGGCGTTGCAAAACTTACGCGGAGGTGAAAACGGATTTCGCGCGAAAGTTTTAACCTCTGCGGCCTATTTGCTTTCGACGCTCGCCACACTGATGCACTTCGCGCGCTCCGCCGCTTCGCAAGAAGGTCACTCACAGGCGGCGCTTTACATTTTAACCGTCGGGTTTGCGCTTCTGACGGCGGGTCTTTTTCTTTCGACGCGGAATGAGGCGGGTTGGCGGCGCGCGGTGTGGGCGGTGGCGCTTGCCGTCTTCGCCGTCTCCGCACTGCATCTCTCAAGCGGCGGCGCGTATGACACGCATCACGAGCGTTGGTATTTAGAGATCATCGGGCATCACGCTTCGCTTCCGCTTGCGCTCGCCATCCTCTATCAAGATTACCGCTTCGCCTTCGCCGATCTCTTTCTCAAACGCGCGTTGGCTCTACTCGCCTTCGTCGCGCTCGTGACCGGCGCTTTCCTGCTCTACGCAACGTGGTTCGTTCCGCTTGCGGCCGAAGGTGGCACGCTCAACGCCCGCGCCACAGGCGTTCTGCTCGCCCTGTGGGTGGTGACCGGAATGCTCTACCCGCGACTTGTGCGTTGGACGAATTGGTTTGTTGAAAAAGTTGTGCTGCGGCGCGCAGATTACGCGGAGTTGCGCCACGAGATCGCGCGCGCGATTGGGGCGCATGAAACTTCGGAGGCGGCATTGGATGAAACTTGCGCGCGGCTTGCGGTCGCGTTAACCGCGCGCGAAGTTCACTGGCGCGCAATCGAAGCGACATCCGGCGCGGAGAAAGCGTCCGCCGAGAACAACGAAATCAACGGCGCGTTCGGTGAATTGATTCTGCTTCCCGCGCGCCGCGCGCTTCGAGCCGATGCGCCGATGGAAGCGAATGAAGTTTGGGCGAGCGCGGTGGTGCGTGTGCCGATGGCCGAGTCGCCGCGCTACGAGATCGTGATCGGCAAGCTTTGGGGCGGAAGGCGCTTGCTCTCCGACGACACCGCGATGTTAGAAAGCATCGCCATCATGCTGGCGCGGCGCATTGACGGCTTGCGCGTCACGCACGAGCGTTGCGAACAATTGCAGCGCGAGGGAGAGATCGCCAAACTTGCGACCCAATCGCAACTGCGCGCACTGCGGGCACAAATTAACCCGCACTTTCTCTTTAACGCCCTGACGACCATCGGCTACCTTATTCAAACGTCGCCCGCGCGCGCCCTCGAAACTCTCATGCGCCTGACAGATTTGCTGCGGCGATCTTTGCGATCAACGAACGAGTGGGTGACGCTCGGCGAAGAGTTGAAGTTGGTTGAAGCTTATCTTGAAATTGAGCGAGCGCGCTTTGAAGAACGCTTGCGCGTGCTCGTAGATGTCGCGCCGGACTTACGCGGTTTTCTCGTGCCGTCGTTCATCGTCCAACCGTTGGTTGAGAACGCCGTCAAGCACGGCATCGCGCCACAACGCGCGGGTGGCGAAGTCGTGGTCGCCGCGCGGCTTGACCGTGCGTCGGAAACGACGATGCTTGTCGTCTCCGTGAAAGATACGGGCGCGGGAACAAGCACGGAACATTTACGTCAGGGAATGTCGAACGGCGTCGGGCTGGCAAACGTCGAAGCGCGACTGCGCGCATTGTGCGGAACAAAATCGCAACTACGCATCGAGACTGCGGCGGGAGCGGGAGCGACAATTGAAATACGCTTGCCCGCCCGCGCGCCGCAGAATTCAGTTGACGAACGCTCCCTCGGTAGCTTCACAACAGCAAGGATAAACCCCGAAAGCGTTGAGAGCGTCGCGTCCTCTCGAACGGAAAGGGGAAGTTAGATGACCTCGCTCTTGCGCGTGGTCGTCGCGGACGACGAACGACCGGCGCGTTCTTACCTCGTGGCGATGCTCGGCACGTTTGAGAATGTAAAGGTGGTGGGAGAAGCGGCGGACGGCGCGGGCGCAGTCGAACTTATCGAACGCGAGAAGCCTGACCTCGCGTTGCTCGATCTACAGATGCCGGAAGTTGACGGTCTTGGCGTCGTCCGCCTCCTGAAGAAAAGCTGCTTGCCGCTCGTCGCGTTCGTCACCGCGCACGACGATTATGCGGTGCAGGCTTTTGAATTAAACGCCGTAGATTATTTGCTTAAGCCCGTTGAGCGTTCGCGTCTAGCCGAGACTTTGCAGCGCGCAGAGGAGCGTCTGGAAGGGTGGTCGGAAGTCGGTGAACTGCGGCGCGACGAAGAAGCGCAACTGCGTTCCGCCATCGCCCAATATGAACAGAGTGCGCCGAGTTCTTACCTTGAACGCATTCCTGTTCGCACGCCGAACGAAATCATCATTCTGCAAACGCACCTTATCGCTTCCGTCATTGCCGAAGGCGAATTGCTGCACATCACGACGGCGACGGGCGAACGCTACACGATTAACTACCGCTTAAAAGATTTGGAAGCACGGCTTGACCCGGCGCGCTTCGTGCGTCTTTCGCGCGGCACGCTCGCCAACCTGAAGATGATCGAGCGCGCCAGCCCGCTGCCCGGCGGCACCTACACCGTGACGCTCTCGGACGGACAACAACTCTCCGTCAGCCG